>NZ_CP134228.1:4755000-5035462 GCF_031656215.1 Mesorhizobium koreense
CGCCCATTTTTTCACAGGGCCTCTTGCAAGCGCTTTTCCCCTGCGGTAAATGTTATATTGTTACGTAACGAGCTTCCAACCGATCGGCATCCATCATCCCACTGCCGAAGGAATCATTTATGCGCTCTTTTCTCTTCGCGACCATCATGCTGGCGGCCGCTCCGTTTCTGTCCTGCGGTGCGCTTGCCGCCGACAGGGTAACTGTTGCCGCCGCAGAGAATTTCTACGGTGATCTCGCCCGACAGATCGGCGGCGACCATGTCGCGGTTACCAGTATCCTCTCCAATCCCGATGAGGATCCGCATCTGTTCGAGACCAGCCCGTCAACCGCGCGGGCGGTCGCTGACGCGGAAATCGTGATCTATAACGGTGCCGGGTATGATCCATGGATGGAAAAGCTCGTCTCGGCCTCCTCCGCCAGTAGCCGCACGGCGATCGTCTCGGCCTCGCTCACCGGCAGGAAGGAGGGCGACAACCCGCATCTCTGGTACGACCCCGCAACACTTCCTGCCGTCGCAAAGGCGCTTTCCGGCGAGCTTGCGAAGCGTGATCCGGCAAACGCCGCCGACTACAAGGCAAACCTCGCAAAATTCACCGCTTCGATGGCTAAGATCGGCAAGGAAATCGCAAACGTCCGCAAGGCCTATGGCGGCACGGAGGTGACGGCGACCGAGCCGGTCTTCGGCTACATGGCCGAAGCGCTCGGCTTCAAAATGCTGAACGTAGAATTCCAGACTGCCGTCATGAATGACGCCGAGCCGACGCCAGGGCAGGTCATCGCCTTCGAGAAGAGCCTGAAAAACGGGTCCGCCAAGGCGCTCTTCTACAATTCGCAGGTGACCGACCAGGCAACCGAACATCTTCTCGATATCGCCCGTGCCAACAAGGTTTCCGTCATCGGCGTAACGGAAACCATGCCAGCCGGCCAGACCATCCAGAGCTGGTTCGGCGGGCAGATCGAGGCCATTGAGAAGGCGCTTGCCGCGCGCACCCAATGAGCGCAGTCAGCTTCGACCAGGTAACGCTTGCCTATGGCGGGCGCCGGGTCCTTTCCGGCGTCTCCTTCACCGTGGAGCAAGGCGAATTCGTTGCGCTTCTCGGCACCAACGGCTCCGGCAAGACCACCATCTTACGGGCGGTCCTCGGCCTGGTCCGCGCGCAGGGCGGGACGATTTCCGTCTTGGGCAAGGCACCGCGGCGCGGCAATCCGGCCATCGGCTACGTGCCGCAGCTTCGCCGCGGTTCGGTGCAGACCTCGCTCACCGGCTTCGACCTCGTCGCCGGCGCGACCGGAGGCCATCGCTGGGGCTGGCCGGTGGCCTCGGCGACCGAGAAAGTCGCGGCATGGAAAGCGCTCGAACAGGTGGGCGCCACCGACATCGCCAGGCGCTCTTTCGACCGGCTTTCAGGCGGCGAGCGCCAGCGCATCCTGATTGCGCAGGCGCTCACAGGTGAGCCGAAGCTTTTGCTTCTCGACGAGCCGCTGATCAGTCTCGATGCCGGGCACCAGCGCACCATCATCGAGCTCGCGCGGGAACTTGGCGAGCAGCTTGGCATCGCCGTCATCTTCTGCTCGCACGACATCAATCCGCTTATCAAGGCAGCGGACAAGGTGCTTTATGTCGGCAACAGCAAGGCGGCCATCGGCCCGGTGGACGAAATCATCAGCGGGCCGGTGCTGTCCCGACTCTACGGCACGCATATTCACGTCGTGCGTGTGGAAGGCCGCGTCTTCGTCATGGCCGACGGCGTCGAACTGGAGGGGCACGCGCATGCTCACGATGCTTGAATATGAGTTCATGCGAAATGCCTTCGCAGCCTCGGCCATCGTTGGTGCGGTCGCCGGCGCGGTCGGCTATTTCCTGGTGCTGAGAGGCCAGACCTTTGCCGGCCATGCGCTCGCACATGTCGGTTTCCCCGGCGCGACCGGTGCGGTACTGGTCGGGGTCTCTCCTTTCTTCGGGCTGACGGCGTTCACGCTCGCGGCCGGCATCGGCATTGGCCTGCTTGGCGAGCGGGCGCATCGCGACGTGGCGATCGGCATCGTCCTGACGCTGTCGCTCGGGCTCGGCCTGCTCTTCCTGCACTTCTACACCTCCAACGCCGCGCAGGCGACGAGCGCGCTTTTCGGCAACGTGCTCGGCATCAGCTTGCGTACGGTGCTGGTGCTGGCCGTGATGGCTCTCGTCACGCTCGCGGGGTTGACGCTCATCGCCCGCCCGCTTCTCTTTGCCAGCCTGCAGCCGGAACTTGCCGAAGCCAGGGGCGTCAGGCTCGAACTCGTCTCCACGCTCTTCATGATCATCGTCGCGATAGCGACGGCCGAGGCTACGCAGATCGTCGGCGTGCTTCTCGTCTTCGCGCTGATGGTGGCGCCGGCCGCGACGTCGCTTCTTATCACACGCGGCGTTCTCGTCGGGATCGTCGTCTCAGTCGTGATCGCCGTCGCCATCGCGTGGGTGAGCCTGTCGCTCGCCTACATCACTGACTGGCCGACGAGTTTCTTCATCACCGCGCTCGGCGCCGGCGCCTATCTCCTTGCCGCAATCACCAACAAATTGCGGGCGGCCTGATCCTTCGCCATGTTGCCCAGCGCGCCATCCGTCATTACGTTATACCTTGACCCGGCAGAATGGCAGGAAGCGTGACGACCACCGAACTCACCAAAAACCAGAAGCTGGTTTTCGCGGCGCTGGAACGCGCTGGTACACCGCTCAGCGCTTACCAGATCCTCGACCAGTTGCGTGACGAGGGTTTTCGCGCGCCGCTCCAGGTCTATCGCGCGCTCGATCAGCTTCGCGGCTTCGGCGTCGTGCACCGGCTTGAGAGCATGAACGCCTTCGTCGCCTGCGCGCATGCCGACGGCCACGTCCATCATGACGGCGAGCCGATCGGCTTCACCATCTGCGAGCGCTGCGGCGCGGTCTCGGAAATCCACGACGCGGATTTCCGTGCCTTCGTCGACGGCATCAGCGCGCGTTCCGGCTTTCGGCCGGAGAAGACAACCGTTGAAATCCGCGGGCTTTGCGCCGACTGCGCCAAGGCGGCGTGACGCCATCTTTCAATAAGTTCCATATCAACATCCATCGAGGCTCAATCGCATGAATACGCACCAGCGCAGCATCCAGGCTTCCATCGATCCCGCAAAGCTCGACAGGCTGGCGGAAGTCGCCGTCAAGGTCGGGCTCAGGCTGGAGCGCGGACAAAACCTGTTCCTGACCGCTCCTGCGGCTGCGCTGCCGCTCGTGCGCCGCATCGCCGACCATGCCTACCGCGCCGGCGCCGGGCTGGTGACGCCGATCCTGTCGGACGAGGAGATCACGCTTTCGCGCTTCCGCAACGCACCGGACGAGGGCTTCGACCGCGCGCCGGGCTGGCTTTACGAAGGCGTCGCCAAGGCATTCTCCGAAAACACCGCGCGGCTCGCCATCGTCGGCGACAATCCGATGCTCCTGTCGAACGAGGACGCGACCAAGGTGGCGCGCGCCAACAAGGCGAACTCGCTCGCCTACCAGCCGGCGCTTGAAAAGATCACCGGCTTTGACATCAACTGGAATATCGTCGCCTATCCAGGCGCTTCCTGGGCCAAGCAGGTCTTCCCCGATGACGCCGAAGAGGTCGCCGTGGCGAAGCTCGCCGCCGCGATTTTCGCCGCCTCGCGTGTGGACAGCGACGATCCGATCGGTGCCTGGGAAGCGCACAATGCAGCACTCAAGAAGCGGACGGAATGGCTGAACGGCAAGCGCTTCCGCGCGCTGCATTATTCCGGCCCCGGCACAGACCTCACCATCGGCCTCGCCGACGGGCACGAATGGCAGGGCGGCGCATCGACCGCCAAGAACGGCATCGTCTGCAATCCCAACATCCCGACCGAAGAGGTCTTCACCACGCCGCACTCGCGACGCGTCGAAGGCCATGTCTCCTCAACCAAGCCGCTCTCCTACCAGGGCACGCTGATCGACGAGATTTCCGTGCGCTTCGAGGAAGGTCGCATCGTGGAAGCCAAGGCAGCGCGCGGCGAAGCCGTGCTGGCGAAGGTGCTCGAGACGGACGAAGGCGCGCGACGGCTCGGCGAAGTGGCGCTCGTGCCGCATTCCTCGCCGATCTCGGCGAGCGGCATCCTCTTCTTCAACACGCTGTTCGACGAGAACGCGTCGTGCCATATCGCACTCGGCCAATGCTATTCGAAGTGCTTCCTTGGCGGGGCGAAGCTGACGCCCGAACAGATCGCGGCGCAGGGCGGCAACAAGAGCCTGATCCATATCGACTGGATGATCGGCTCCGACAGGATCGACATCGACGGCATCGCCGAGGACGGCTCCCGCACACCTGTCTTCCGCAAGGGCGAGTGGGCGTAGAGCCGACTGGTTTCGGCTTCCGGACCGCTTCCATATTCCATCTGGACGCAGGTGCACCCCGTCCATATGGTGCCGCCGGATTCCAATGAGGCAATGATGACCACGACACGTACCGAGACCGACACATTCGGCCCTATCGAAGTTCCCGGCGACCGCTATTGGGGGGCGCAGACAGAGCGCAGCCGGCAGAACTTCAGGATCGGCGGTGAGCGGATGCCGCTGCCGCTCATCCATGCGCTGGGGCTCGTCAAGCGAGCGGCGGCGGAGACCAACATGGAACTCGGTCTGCTCGACCCGGCGCTCGGCAAGGCCATCGCCACGGCGGCGGATGAGGTGGCGAACGGCAAGCTCGACGAACATTTTCCGCTCGTCGTCTGGCAGACGGGCTCGGGCACTCAGACCAACATGAACGCCAACGAGGTCATTTCGAACCGCGCGATCGAGACGCTCGGCGGCCAGATGGGCTCCAAGAAGCCGGTCCATCCGAACGACCACGTCAACAAGAGCCAGTCGTCCAACGACACCTTCCCGACCGCCATGCATGTGGCGGCGGCGATGCAGGCGACGGCGCTCCTGCTGCCGGCGCTGAAGGAACTGACGGCCGCTCTTGACGCCAAGGCAAAGGCCTTCGCCGGCATCGTCAAGATCGGCCGCACCCATACCCAGGACGCCACGCCGCTGACGCTCGGCCAGGAATTCTCCGGCTATGTCGCCGCGCTGGAACTCGGCCGGAAACGCATCGAGCAGGCGCTGGGCGACGTCTATGCGCTGGCGCAGGGCGGCACCGCCGTCGGCACCGGCCTCAACGCTCCGGTAGGCTTCGATACCGCGATCGCAGCCAAGCTGGCGAAGATCACGGGCCTGCCTTTCCGCACGGCGGAAAACAAGTTCGAGGGACTGGCCTCGCACGGGGCGCTGGCGAATTTCCATGGGAGCCTCTCTGCACTCGCCACCGATCTCTTCAAGATCGGCAACGATATCCGCTTCCTCGGCTCGGGGCCGCGCTCCGGTCTTGGCGAATTGCGCTTGCCGGAGAATGAGCCGGGCTCCTCGATCATGCCGGGCAAGGTCAACCCCACCCAGGCCGAGGCGCTGACCATGGTGGCGACGCAGGTGATCGGCAACAACGCCGCCGTGCTGATGGCCGCCAGCCAGGGGCATTTCGAGCTCAATGTCTTCAAGCCGGTGATCGCGCTCAACGTGCTGCAATCGATCCGGCTCACCGCCGACGCGATGCGCTCTTTCGCCGAGAATTGCGTCGCCGGCATCGAGGCCGACGAGCAGCGCATCGCCGACCTGATGGGCCGTTCGCTGATGCTGGTGACGGCGCTGGCGCCGACCATCGGCTACGACAACGCTGCCAAGATCGCCAAGACCGCGCACAAGAACGGCACCACTCTGCGCGACGAGGCGATCAAGAGCGGGCTCGTCTCGGAGGCGGATTATGACCGCATCGTCAAGCCGAAGGACATGACGCATCCGGGGTGATAATGTGACTTTGTGAACGACTTCTATTGTATCGTTCACAATTCGTATCCGCACTGTGCATGAGATGGATGATCGCGCGGGGAAGGCAATTCGGGTAGAGGGGCGGCAGTCAAAGGAGACCACACACCATGCCCGCCAATGTCGTCCTGCTCGTCGCGCGCATCCTGCTTGCGATCATCTTCGTCATGTCCGGTTTCGGCAAGCTGACCAATATCGCCGGCACCGCTGCCTATTTCGCCAATTACAGCCTGCCGGCGCCGACCGCGACGGCCGTGATCGTCGGCCTGATCGAGTTTCTCGACGGACTTGCGATCCTGATCGGCTTCAAGACCCGCATCGCGGCCTGGGTGCTCGCCCTCTTCTCTGTGGCGACGGCGCTGGTGGCGCATACGGATTTCGCCGACCAGGCGCAGATGATCAATTTCCTGAAGAACCTCGCGATTGCCGGCGGCTTCCTGGCGCTGGCCGTCGAAGGCGCGGGCTCCATCTCGCTCGATGGACGGCGGGCTGCCTGAATACTCAGCCCGCGTTACCCGCAAGCCTCGCGGCGATGCCGGCGACAACCGCCGCATCGCCGCTTCGCCTTCTGGAGCGGACGAGGCAGGCTTCGGACTTCAGGATCACCCCGTCTTCCAGGACCTTCAGCCGGTTCGCCCCTAAGGTGGAGCCGGTCGTCGTTATGTCGACGATCACATCCGCCAGCCCCGCCGCCGGTGCGCCTTCGGTGGCGCCGAGGCTTTCGACGATGCGGTAGACCTGGATTCCGTGCTTGCCCGAAAAGAACTGCTGGGTGAGGCGCCAGTATTTGGTGGCGATGGTGAGCCGCCGCCCGTGACGCTGGCGGAAATCCGCCGCCACGTCATCAAGGTCGGCCATGGTGGCGACATCCAGCCAGACCTCCGGCACGGCGACGACCACATCGGCACGGCCGAAGCCGAGACGCGCGGCGATCTCCATGCGCTCCGACCAGTCGGAGAAGGTCTCGCACAATAGATCCTCACCGGTGACGCCCAGATCGACGCGACCCTCGCCAACCTCGCGGGCGATCTCGGAAGCGGAGAGATAGGCGATCTCGACGCCCTCGAAGTCCTTCATGCGGGCGTTGTACTGCCGCGCATCCGAAGGCGCCTCGATGACCAGCCCGGCGTGCGCGAGCGCTTCCGTCGCCTGTTCCTTCAGCCTGCCCTTGGAGGGAAGCGCCAGCGTGATGGTCACGGGCGGACCTCCCGATTAAGAGGCAGGGCGATCACGTTTGGCCGAATGTCCCCCACTCCGTCCCGCTTCGCGGGCCACCTCTCCCCCACTTTCGTGGGGTAGAGGAAGGGAGCCAAGCCTTGCAACGGGCATTTCCTCTCCCCCGTCGAGCGGGGGAGAGGTGTCACGCAAAGCGTGACGGAGTGGGGGTCGAACTTCATACGCGAACGCCTGCCCTAGTAGAGATTGGGGTCAAAAAGCAAAAAATCACCGCCGCTCTCCCCGCAATTCCTCGACGCGGTCGAGCCAGACGGAGAAACCGACCGCGGGGATGGGCTTCGGCGCGCCGAGCAGGGTCAGGAGCCGGTCGTAGCGGCCGCCGCCGACGAGCGGGCGCTCGCCGCCTTCCGCAGCGATCTCGAAGACGAGGCCGGTGTAATAATCGAGCGGGCGGCCGAAGGCAGCGTCGTATCGGATTTCCGCCGAGCGCAGGCCGTGGGTGGCCAGCGCCTCGGCGCGCTCGGCGAAGCGGGCGAGCGCCGCGCTCATGGAAAGTTTCGACCCTCGCGCGAACTCGGCCAGCGTCTCGGCGGCGCGGTCGAACGGTACGTTTATCGCCAGGAAGGTTTTCAGCGCCTCCAGCGCGGTTTCGGAAAGCCGCACGCTGGCAAGCTCGGATTTCTCCAGAAGCCGGCGCGCGATGTCGTCCGGCTTGCGGCCGGCGGAAGGCGACAGGCCGGCCTCGCGCATCTCATCCTCGATGAAAAGCGAAAGCCCCGGCAGATCGGCGGCGGCAACCAGCGACGCGACCGGCTCCTCCAGCATGCCGTTGCCGGCCGGCGCGGTCAGCTGGTCGAGCGCGGCGGCGAGAATGTCCGGTGCGCCGAAGGCGCGGGCGAGCCGCATGCGCCAGCCGCGCGGCAAGCCGAGCGCGGCCAGCACCGCCTCGAACACGCCCTGGTCGCCGAGCGTGACGGCAAGTTTCCGGCCCGGGAGCACCTTCTCCAGAAGCGCGTGTGCATCGGCGACGGAGCGGGCATCGGCGGCCGCCACATCGCGTTCGCCGAGATCCTCGATGCCGGTCTGGAAAAATTCGGAGGGGCCATCGCGACGCTGGCGGAACACCTCGCCCAGATAGGCGTAGCGGCGCGGCGTGCCGGCATGCGAGGCGATATGGCCGAGGCAGACGGGAATGGTGAATTCGGGCCGGAGGCAGAGGCTTTTGCCGGTCTCGCTCTCGGTCAGGAAAATGCGTCGGCGCAGATCCTCGCCCGCCATGTCGAGGAAGGGATCGGCCGGCTGGAGAATGGCGATATCGATGGGCTCCGCCTTGCGCTCGGCGAAGAGCTCGAGGATATCGGCGGCGATGGCGGGGGGGCGGAGGGTCATGCAGGGCGTCCGGAGAAAGGCATGTGCGGCCCTTCACTCCCCTCTGGCCTGCCGGCCATCTCCCCCTCAAGGGGGGAGATCAGCTTGCACGACGCGCCCCCCCAATCAGCAATGGCGCGTGAGAGAAGGCGCCGAGCGTCAAGCTGCCGATCTCCCCCCTTGAGGGGGAGATGGCCGGCAGGCCAGAGGGGGGTGCCTGGACCCGCGCGATCCTGTCCAGACGCTTTCAATTACGCTCCGCCTTCTGCGCCTCGATGATGCTGCGCACGGTGGCGACGAGGTCGGCTTCGGGCACGGAGACCTGCGCCGGGCGGCTTGCGCGCCATTCGGCGTTGTCGGCGATCTCCTTGGAAAGCTCCTCGCCCAGCGCCATGTCCTTGATCTGCACTTCGCCTTTCGCGCGCTCGTCGCCGCCCTGGATGACGACACAAGGGGCGCCGCGCCGGTCGGCGTATTTCATCTGCGCCTTCATGCCTGAGCCGCCGAGATACATCTCGGCGCGGATGCCGGCATGGCGAAGCTCCGACACCATCTTCTGGTAGCGGCCGAGGCTTTCCGTGTCGCGGTCCATGGCGAGCACGACGACTGGGCCGGCCTCATTGGCGCTCGAAAGCTTGCCGAGGTTCTTCAGCGCCGTCATCAGGCGCGAGACGCCGATGGAAAAACCCGTCGCCGGCACCGGCTCGCCGCGGAAGCGCGACACCAGCCCGTCATAGCGCCCGCCGCCGCCGACCGAGCCGAAGCGCACGACCACGCCGTCCTCGTTGGGGATTTCAGCGAGCAGTTCGGCCTCGTAGACGGGGCCGGTGTAATATTCCAGGCCGCGGACGACGGAGGGGTCGATGCGGATGCGTTTGCGATCATAGCCGGCTGCTTCGACCATCTCTGCTATAGAGCGGAGTTCTTCGATGCCGCTCCTAGAGGTTTGATTGGAGCCAAAGTGCCCCAGCAAGCCGTCAATGATCCCCTTGTTCGATTCTACAAATCGCCCAGCTTCTTCGCCGTTATCTGATTTAAATTCAAGAACTTCGCCCCTTTCTCTCGCCGCTTCGTCCGAAAGATTAGTGACATCTTCTAGTTCCGTCACAGCGCCTGATTGAAGGAGTGTGAATAT
This sequence comes from Mesorhizobium koreense, assembly GCF_031656215.1. Lineage (NCBI taxonomy): Bacteria > Pseudomonadati > Pseudomonadota > Alphaproteobacteria > Hyphomicrobiales > Phyllobacteriaceae > Mesorhizobium > Mesorhizobium koreense. Next base: position 4,764,544 of record NZ_CP134228.1, read on the forward strand.
AATAACTTTCTCTATCTGCCGCTCATCCAACCCCGCGCCCTTGGTGAAATCCCCCTCGCCTTCCTTGCCGCCGTCCCAGCGACCGGGGCCGAGCAACAAGCGCACCCCTTCCGGCCCGAACTTGTCCAGCTTGTCTATGGCGCGCAGTACCGTCAGCCGTCGTCCCGCATTCTCCTCGCCACCTAGGCCGATCGCTTCCAGCACGCCGTCGAGCACCTTGCGGTTGTTGACGCGGATGACGTAGTCGCCGCGCGCGATCCCCAGCGCCTCCATCACGTCGGCCATCATCATGGCCATCTCGGCATCTGCCGCCACGCCCGGCGTGCCGACCGTATCGGCATCGAACTGCATGAACTGGCGGAAGCGGCCCGGCCCGGGCTTCTCGTTACGGAACACCCAGCCGGCGCGGTAGCTGCGGTACGGCTTCGGCAGGCGCTCGTAATGTTCGGCGACGTAGCGGGCGAGCGGCGCGGTCAGGTCGTAGCGCAGGCTCAGCCATTGCTCGTCGTCGTCCTGAAAGGAAAAAACACCCTCGTTGGGGCGGTCCTGATCGGGCAGGAATTTGCCGAGCGCGTCGGTATATTCGACCAGCGGCGTCTCCACCGGCTCGAAGCCGTAAAGCTCGTAGACGGCGCGGATCTTCGCCACCATCTCGTCCACCGCGCGGATGTCCTCCGGCGTGCGGTCGGCGAAACCGCGCGGCAGCCGCGCCTTCATCTTTTCCTGCTTGTCGGGCATTTCGTTCTTCTGTCAGGCAGATCGGGGATTTTCGTGAGCGCGTGGTAGCCGAATGGGCGACAGGCGGCAAGGGTTTGGGAGTTTCCCTTCACTCTGGGTTTGTTTCGCTCACGCGAGGTTTCCTTTCGCTCGCGCCCGTACCGTCGCTTGCGCAGCGAGGCTCCGCAGGGGCACGATACTCGGTCGGGCGTTTGGGGTGCTTGCCCGATGCTCATTGCCTTTGCGAACGTTCTTCTCGTCCTGCGCCCTTGCGCACCCCCCTCTGTCCTGCCGGACATCTCCCCCTCAAGGGGGGGAGATTGAACCGGCCGCGCCGCCTGCACCTCTTCTGCAGCTTTGAAGGTTGCAGACGCGGTAGCGACAGCCGATCTCCCCCTTGAGGGGGAGATGTCCGGCAGGACAGAGGGGGGTGCGAAAGGGCAGGAGACGATCCATCTTTACGTTGCAGACATGCTTCATCCTCACCACGCCCCGTTTCCGGTCTGGCCATTATCAAGGAACTGGGAAGCGGGCGCGAGGCCATGCCTCTCAATGTTATTGACTGGCACGGCGACATACCGCGCCCGCCGGCTCTCTTTTCGAGTGCCGTCTTCCTATTGAGAAGGACGGCAGCCGCCTCCCTCTGAGCCCGGGTCACGTTAACCCACCGCCGGAGGCACCGGTCCCTTCCCACCAAACCACCGTCATGATCGGTGTTCCCGATGGAAGGAACTGACGGGGATTATGGAGGAAGCTCGGAAGGCGTGGAGAAGCAGCGAGAAAGAAAATACGAATGGTGAGCGGAAAGAGCAGGTTACGGAAATAACCCGGCGATCCTATCCACGGTTTCGACGCCCTCTATCCTTGTCATTCACCGGGCAAGCGAGGCGGAGCGCGACCCGAGAATGACGAAGCGGCGAGGATCGCTCCGCTTCGCTCGCCCTAGAATGACAAAGCCGGGAAGAGGATTGCGGGCGTCATCCCGGCCGCGCGAATGCTCCCCTCTCCGCCTCGACCTCCGCACGGCAGAAGCAGCCTTCGATGTGGTCGTTGACCATGCCCATGGCCTGCATGTGGGCGTACATGGTGGTGGGGCCGACGAAGGTGAAGCCGCGCTTGCGCAGATCCTTTGAGAGCGCGGTCGAGGCGGGTGTGGTCGGGTTGGCCTTCAGGGTGGCCAGATCGACCAGCGCCGGACGCTCATGCGCCGCCGGTTCGAAGCTCCAGAAATAGGCGGCGAGCGACCCCTTCTCTTCGATCAGGTCGATGGTGCGGCGGGCGTTGTTGACGGCGGACGTGATCTTGCCGCGATGGCGGATGATGCCGGCGTCGCCCAGCATGCGCTCGATGTCGGCCTCGCCGAAGGAAGCCACCTTCTCGATATCGAAGCCGGCGAAGGCGCGGCGGAAATTCTCCCGCTTCCTCAGGATGGTGATCCAGGAGAGGCCGGACTGGAACCCCTCCAGACACATCTTCTCGAAGAGCCGCGTATCGTCGTCGACCGGCCTTCCCCATTCATGGTCGTGGTAGGCGAGATAGAGTTCGTCCGCGCCCGGCCAGAAGCAGCGCGTGCGGCCGTCGGTCCCCTCTATCAGTCCCGGCCTTTCTTCATCCATTTTCTCACTCCGGTCATGAAATGATTCAGGACATGCGCCCTAACGCATTGATCCCGCATATTTACTTGGTCTTTACCAGATTCGGGAACCCGCCGGTAACCACAGCGAAAGCTTTCAAGAAAATCCCGCATCTTATCGATTGCGATTCACCTTTTGCTTGCAGCCGAAGCGCACATTCAACGACGAAAACCCGGGGGCGGGGCGCGCGTCAAGCCGCTTTCGTTCCCGTACCGAACGTACTGGTCCGAATGGTGTCGTCATGAAAAGCATGTATCCGATCCTCGGCGCGGCCGTCGCGCTGGCGCTTCTTTCCGGCCCTTCCGCAGCCGGCCAGCGTTACGCCGAACCGCCGCCGCTGGTGGTGAGCCCCGACCTGTCGGCGCCCTGGGTGCTGCAGCTTCGGCGAGTGCCGAGGGGTGTCCGGGTCCAGCCGGCGCCGGTGAAACGTTACCGGGTGGAGCGCTACGAGCCCGGCGATCCACTGCCCTCGCGCACAGCCTATGCCCGCATGCCGGCACCCGATCTTCAGGAGAGGCACGACAGGCAAAACACTCCCAATCTTCAAAACGCTTACGTCGTGCCGCAGGGGCCGAATCGGGCACCCAAGGTCGTGCCGATGTACACCGAAAAGGAGATGAAGCAGCCCTTCGACCCGAAGTTTTTGCCGCGCGAAGTCGCGTACGACGGGCCGCAGAAGCCGGGCACGATCGTCATCGATACCAAGACGAAATTCCTCTACCTCGTGCAGGCAGACGGAAAGGCCCGCCGCTACGGTGTCGGCGTCGGCAAGGAAGGCTTCGGCTGGACAGGCACCGAAGCAATCACGAAGAAGGCGGAATGGCCCGGCTGGACGCCACCGTCCGAGATGATCGAGCGCGAGAAAGCGAAGGGGCGCGTGCTACCAGTCCATATGGAAGGCGGGCTGAACAACCCGCTCGGCGCGCGCGCGCTCTACCTCGGCGGCACGCTCTATCGCATCCACGGCACCAACGCACCGTGGACAATCGGCCACAATGTCTCGTCCGGATGCATCCGGATGCGCAATCAGGACGTGGTTGACCTTTACGAACGCGTCAAAGTCGGCACAAAGGTGGTGGTACTTTAGGAATCGCGGGGGAAGGAGCGGAGCCCGAGGGGTATAGGGCTTCGTTCCGACGCGAGCCGGGGCAGCGCGGAGGGGAAACCGCGCTGCCCTTTCGCTTTCAGGCAGACATTCAATCGCGGGCGCGCAATGCGCCTTGCCCTCGCCGCTTCATCGTCCGGGCGTGCCGGTTGCGCAGAAGCAGCGGCTCGTCGGCGTTTTCCCGGCGTATGCCGACCGCCAGCCGGTAGCCTGTAAAAGCCAAAAGGGCGAGGAACAGCATCTTCATCGTCATCTCCCAATCCGTTCTCCTTAACTGGCTTCGAGCGGACTTCGTTCCATCGGAGGGGGACGGGCGGCACGGTGTCGCGTACGGTGCAGCCTACTTCGCAATCCTGTTGCCTTTTCACACGAAAAAAGGTCAGTGTCCGCGCCACATCCTGGGAGAACGAATGTGACTATCAAGCCATCTGGCAAGCCACTTGGCGCTCCGCCCGGCGACGACCGCTATCTCAAGGGGGCGCCGGTCGCGGCGCGCATTCTCGCGGAAGTGCGCGCCGAAGCGGAGGCGGCAAGCGCGCAGGGCTGGATGCCGAGGCTCGTCTCGATCAGCGTCGGCGACACGGACGCCGTGCAGGTCTACGTGCGCAACCAGCGGCGCAAGGCCGAGCAGGCCACGATCGAGTTCGAGGAAAGACATTTTCCCGACAGCGTGACCGCCGGCGAACTGGAAGCGGCAATCCGCGGCATGAATGTCGACCCGCGCGTGACCGGCATCATCATCCAGCGCCCGGTACCCGACCATATCCCGATCCGTATGCTGCAAGGCGCCGTGCATCCGCTGAAGGATGTGGAGGGCATGCATCCCGCCTCGATCGGCAACATCGTCTACAACCAGCTCGACCTCGCGCCGTGCACGGCGGCGGCGTCGGTGGAACTGCTCAAGGAAACCGGCCTCGAACTGAAGGGGCTGGAAGTCGTGGTCGTCGGTCATTCGGAGATCGTCGGCAAGCCGATCGCCTTCCTCCTGATGAGCGAAGGGGCGACGGTGACGGTCTGCCATCACATGACGCGGTCGGTGGCGGCGCATGCCAGGCGCGCCGACGCGCTGTTCGTCGCCGTCGGCAAGCCGCGCCTCATCAAGTCGGACATGGTGAAGCCGGGCGCCGCGGTGATCGACATCGGCATCAACGCCGAGACCGCGCCTGACGGGACGAGCCGGCTTGTCGGCGACGTCGATACCGAAAATGTGCGCGAGGTGGCGGCGTGGATCACGCCGGTGCCGGGCGGCGTCGGTCCGGTGACGGTGGCGATCCTTCTGCGCAACACGATGGTGGCGCTCAGGCGCCAGCGCGAATTCTACGAGGCGACCTACGGCGCCGGCACCGAGGCCGAGCGGCTGGCTTCCTGAGCGGACGGCGCCGGAAGTCGGATATCCTTGAGCGCGGCCGGCTTCGGGCCGCCCCAGGCCCAGTCGAGCAGTTCGACGGTGTGGACGATTGGCAGCGCCGTGCCGCTTCCAATCTGCGTCATGCAGCCGATATTGCCTGTGGCGATGAGCGCCGCCTCCGTCGCCTCGATGTTCCTGACCTTGCGGTCGCGCAGGCGACCAGCGATATCCGGCTGCAATATGTTGTAGGTGCCGGCCGAGCCGCAGCACAGATGCCCCTCGCGCGGCTCCTTCACCACGAAGCCGGCCTTCTTCAGAAGATCCTTCGGCTGGCGCGTGATCTTCTGGCCGTGCTGCATGGAGCAGGCGGAATGATAGGCTACCGCAAGGCCGGACGCGGTCGCCGGCGCCGGTAGGTCGAGCGTGGCCAGATATTCGGTGATGTCCTTCGCCAGCGCCGACACGCGCGCGGCCTTCTCCGCATAGGCGGGATCGAGGCGCAGCATGAAGCCGTAATCCTTGATCGTGGTGCCGCAGCCGGACGCGGTGATGAGGATCGCATCCAGCCCGCCATTGTCGATCGCCTGCATCCACGCGTCGATGTTGTTGCGGGCGAAATCGAGCGCGTCGGCCTCGCGGCCCATATGGTGGACCAGCGCGCCGCAGCACCCCTCTCCAGGCGCGGCGACGATCTCGACGCCGAGGCGTGCGAGCAGCCTCGCTGACGCTTCGTTGATGCCGGGGTCGAGCACGGATTGCGCACAGCCTGCGAGGATCGCGACGCGACCGCGCGATGTGCCTTCCGGCCGGACGGCGGGGGGTGCCTTCTTTTCCGGCAAATGCGCCGGCGCGAGCGAGAGCATCGCCGCAAGCGGCTTCAGCGCCGGAATGCGCCGCAAGAGTGGCGCGAAGGGACGGCCGAGCCTCGCCAGACCAAGCGTGGCGCGGAAACGTTCCGGATAAGGCAGCACCGCCGCCAGCATGGCGCGGATGGCGCGGTCGAGGAGCGGCCGGCGATACGTTTTCTCGATATGGGCACGGGCGTGGTCGACCAGATGCATGTAGTGCACGCCGGACGGGCAGGTCGTCATGCAGGCGAGGCAGGAGAGACAACGGTCGATATGGGTGACCGTCTCGGCGTCGGCGTCACGGCCGGCCTCCAGCATGTCCTTGATGAGATAGATGCGGCCGCGTGGGCTATCGAGTTCATTGCCGAGTGTCACATAGGTCGGGCAGGTCGCCGTGCAGAAGCCGCAATGGACGCACGCGCGGAGGATCTTCTCCGACTCCGCGACATGCGGGTCGGCGAGTTGGGCGAGCGTGAAGGAGGTCTGCACGGCGGGACTTTCTCAGATAACCCAACTCTCGGGCTTACGGATCGGCTCGTTGCGGTTGAGCGCCTGCATGCCGAGCACGACGCGGACGATGAACCATACCGCCACCGCGATGAATAGAATGAAACCGATCAAAAGGATCGTGAGCACCACGGCGATCAGCGAATAGAGCAGGCCGATCCAGAAGGTGCGGATCGCCCAGGTATAGTGCGTCTCGACCCAGGCTTCCGATTTGCCGCGATTGATGTAAGCCATAACCACGCCGATAAGCGGCGTGACGCCGATGACGAAGCCGGCCAGATAGAGAATATAGATCGCCATCATGTTGGACGGGCCGGACTCCAGCCAGCGGTCGGTCTGGCGCGGCGGCGGTGCGGTGTTCATATCGCTCATGTCGGTCTCCCCCGTTCATCGACATCGGCAGGCTATCAGATCGGCCGGACGGAAGACATCCGCCCCGGATTGAGAATACCCTTCGGATCGAACTCGGCCTTCAGGCGTGCAGAAAGTGCGGCGAGCGCCGGCGGCTGAGGTTCAAATACGTCGAGCGAAGCGCGCTCCGGCTCGCCGGCGCGGATGAGGGTGGCGTGCCCGCCGCCGAAGCGGCGGATCATGGCGCGCAGCGCGGCGGCTTCCGGGTCGGCCGCCATCTCCAGCCAGATCAGGCCGCCCTGCCAGTCGTAGAAGGCGTTAACACCGGCCTCACGGCGCAACGCGTCGATCATGCGGTGGCCTTGCGACGGCGCCATCGACACGCGCCAGACCGGCTTTTTTCCGCCGGCGAAAGGCGCGCAGTCACGGATTTCGCGCCACAGTGCGCGCGACTGCTCCGCGCCAATCTCCTGCATTTCGCCTGCGGCTTTCAGCAGGTCCTTCAGATGGCCGATGCGCCAGGCGACGGAGGGAGCCACACCTTCCATGCGCAGCACGGTCGCCGCTGCGCCGGAAAGCGCACCGCTGGCGACCTTGCCGGAGACCAGCACCGGCAGATGCGCCGCGCCGGAGATTTCGGCGCTGGAGCCCATGGCGTGCGCCATGACGTTCGCCGCCTGATCGTCGGTGAGGTTGCGCAGGACGAGCGTCGTTTCGGTTTCGGCTGCCGGCAGCACCTTGAAGGTAAGGTCGGTGACGACGGCGAGCGTGCCCCACGAGCCGGCCATCGCCTTGGAAAGGTCGTAGCCGGTGACATTCTTGACGACGCGGCCGCCTGATTTGAAGGCCTCGCCGCGCCCGGAGACGGCATGGATGCCGAGGATGTGGTCGCGCGCCGCGCCGGCCTTGATGCGGCGCGGGCCGGATGTATTCGAGGCGAGCACGCCGCCGATGGTTCCCCTGCCCCGTTCGGCTCCGAAAAGCGGGCCGAAATCCATCGGCTCAAAGGCAAGCTGTTGGCGGTTGTCGGCCAACAGCTTCTCGATCTCGGCAAGCGGCGTCCCGGCCTTCGCCGATAAGACCAGTTCTTCTGGTTCATAAAGCGTGACGCCTGAAAGGGCGGAAAGGTCGAGCGTATGCGCCGCCTGCACCGGCCGGCCGATACCGCGCTTGGAGCCATGGCCGAGGATCTCCAGAGGCTCCTCCTCCGACAGCGCCCATTGGACGGCGGCGAGGGCTTCTGCGGAGGTAGAAGGAGTGAAGGTGGTCATCTTGGCAGAACCTGGGTTCCTCGCCCCCGCGAAGCGGGGGAGAGGTGCCGAGCAAAGCGAGGCGGAGAGGGGGAAGCCACCTTAAGCACCTTGCGATGTCTTTGTCCTGGCGAAGACAAACCTCAGATCTGGCGCAAGTATATCCTCGCTTAACCGTCCTTCGAGCGCAGCCAGAATGGTTTCGCAAATTCTGTCGTATTGCCTGAAAACGTCGGCGCTCCAAAACCGAAGGACCGACATGCCTTGCAATCGCATGAATTCGTCGCGCTGCCGGTCGTAGCTGCTTTCCGCGTGCTGGCTGCCGTCCAATTCGATGACTAGGGCGCTCTGTCGGCAAACGAAATCGGCAAAGTATGGTCCAATAGGAACTTGCCGGGCAAATTTGTATCCGCCAAGTTTTTTTGCCTTCAGCCCATTCCACAAAAGGGCCTCGGCCATGTTGTCGCCTTGCCGGAGTCGACGCGCACGTGCGATTCGCTCCGGTGAGCGTCGGCTCGGCAGATCGGCCGTCCCCCTCTCCGTCTCGGGCTTCGCCCGAGCCACCTCTCCCCCGCTGCGCCGGGGCGAGGAACCTCTTTTCTGCAACATCATCAAAACCTCGGAATGTCCGGGAACGGCATCTGCCCGCGATGGATGTGCATGCGGCCGAGTTCTGCGCAGCGGCGCAATTGCGGGAACACCTTGCCGGGATTGAGGAGATGGCCGGGGTCGAAGGCGCATTTGACGCGCATCTGCTGATCGAGATCGGTCTGGTTGAACATCTCGCCCATCAGGTCGCGCTTCTCGACGCCGACGCCGTGTTCGCCGGTCAGGACGCCGCCGACCTTGACGCAGAGCTTCAATATATCCGCGCCGAAGGCTTCGGCCTTGTCGAGCTCGCCGGGGATATTGGCGTCGTAAAGGATGAGCGGGTGGAGATTGCCGTCGCCGGCGTGGAAGACATTGGCGACGCGCAGCCCGTACTGCTCTGAAAGCTGACGCATGCCGTGGAGCACGCGCGGCAGTTCCTTCCTCGGGATGGTGCCGTCCATGCAGTAATAATCCGGCGAGATGCGGCCAACCGCCGGGAATGCCGCCTTGCGACCGAGCCAGAAGGCCAGCCGCTCCTCCTCCGATTGCGAGATGCGACAGGTGACGGAGCCGTTCTTGAGCGCGATCTCCTCGACACTCCCGATCAGGTGATCCAATTCCGCGCCGCAGCCGTCGAGTTCGACGATCAAAAGCGCCTCGACATCGAGAGGATAGCCGGCATGGACGAAATCCTCGGCCGCGCGGATCGCCGGGCGATCCATCATCTCCATGCCGCCCGGGATGATGCCGGCAGCTATGATGTCGGCGACGCATTGCCCCGCCTCCTCGCTCGACGGGAAGCCGACGAGGAGCGCGCGCGCCATGTCCGGCCGCTTCAGGATGCGCACGGTGACTTCGGTGACGACGCCAAGCAGGCCTTCCGAACCGGTCATGATGCCGAGCAGATCGTAGCCTTCGGCATCCAGATGCCTGCCGCCGAGGCGCACGACCTCGCCGTTCATCAGCACCATTTCGATCCCGAGCACATTATTGGCGGTCAGCCCGTATTTCAGGCAATGCACACCGCCGGAATTCTCCGCCACATTGCCACCGATCGAACAGGCGATCTGCGAGGAAGGGTCCGGCGCGTAATAGAAGCCGTCCTGTTCGACCGCGACCGAGATGCCGAGATTAGTGACGCCGGGCTGCGCCACCACCACGCGGTTCGGATAATCGATGTCGAGGATGCGGTTGAAGCGGCTCATTACGAGCAGGACGGCGTCCTCCAGCGGCAGCGCACCGCCCGAAAGCGATGTGCCGGAGCCGCGCGGCACCACCTTGATGTTGCGGTCGGAGCAGTATTTGAGAATGCGGGCAACCTGCGCGGTATTCTCCGGCAGGACGACGACCATGGGAAGCTGACGATAGGCGGTGAGCCCGTCCGACTCGAAGACGCGCATTTCGCGTTCGGCTTCCACCACGCCCTCGCCGGGCACTATGGTCCGCATATCGGCGACGATCTCGGCACGCCTTGCCAGCGTCGCCTTGTCCGAAGGTGGCATCGTCAGACCGGACATCGTGCCTTTACCCGCCTGTTAGGATCATGGCTGTTTAGCCACGTTCTGTTACACTGGCAAACAGCCACGGAAAATATACGACAAATCGTTTGACCCGTTCTTGCCGACGCTTCTATTTTCCGGGCGGCAGAACGGCAGCAAGAGCATATACGACAATGTACAATCCGGTTTCCAGAAAGCGCAGTCCCAGGAAGCGCGGTCCCAGAAAGTGCGGGCAATGAACGACCAGACGCCCTTCCGGCCGCGCGTCGGCCTGTTCGTGACCTGCCTTGTCGATCTCTTCCGGCCGACGATCGGATTTGCCGCCGTCAAGCTGATCGAGGAGGCCGGCTGCACTGTCGACGTGCCTTCGGCACAGACCTGCTGCGGCCAGCCGGCCTACAATTCGGGCGACCGCGCCGACACCAAGGCGATCGCAAAGAACACAATCAAGGCCTTCGAGGAATATGATTACGTCGTAGCGCCCTCCGGCTCCTGCGCAGGCATGCTGAAAAAGCACTATCCGGCGCTGTTCAAGGGCGACACGAAGTGGGAACAACGCGCCGCCGACTTCGCCGGCAAGGTGCATGAACTGGTCAGTTTCCTGGTCGACGTGCGCGGCATGCAGTCGGTCGAAGCGCGCTTCGACGGCGCGGTGACGTACCATGATTCCTGTTCGGGCCTGCGCGAGCTAGGTGTCCGGGCGCAGCCACGCGCCCTGCTTTCCACCGTCGAGGGTCTCAGGCTCAAGGAACTGAAGGAGGCCGATGTCTGCTGCGGCTTCGGCGGGACGTTCTGCGTGAAATATCCCGATATCTCCAACGGTATCGTCGAGAAGAAGACGGAGCGCATCGAGGAGTCCGGGGCCGGCACGCTGCTTGCCGGCGATCTCGGCTGCCTGATGAACATGGCCGGCAAGCTGAAGCGCGAGGGCTCGGCGGTGGAAACGCGGCACGTCGCGGAAGTGCTGGCCGGCATGACCGATGGCCCGCCGATCGGCGGGAGGGGGTGAGGATTATGTACAATCTTGAGGGACGGCGCCCCTTCACACCCCCCTCTGTCCTGCCGGACATCTCCCCCTCAAGGGGGGAGATCAAGCCTGCCGCACTCGTCGCTCTTCCTTCTGCGACCTCGATCATTGGCGATAGCCGTGACGACAGCCGATCTCCCCCCTTGAGGGGGAGATGTCCGGCAGGACAGAGGGGGGTGCTGATACGCGCTGGAAGGATGGCATTACGCATTGCTGAGCCGCGGAGGGAGTGCCCATGCAGATAACCTCCCCTCGCTTCAAGCAGAACGCGCGCGCCGCACTTGCCGATCCGCAATTGCAGAAGGCGATGAGCAATGTGCGCTCCGGCTTCATCGACAAGCGGCAGGCGGCGGTTGACGCACTGCCGGAGTTCGATGCGCTGCGCGACAATGCCCGCGCCATCAAGGACCATGCGCTCGCCAATCTCGACCTCTACCTCGAAGCCTACGAGGCGAAGGTTCGGGCGGCAGGCGGCTTCGTGCACTGGGCGGAGACAGCGGAAGACGCGCGCAACATCATCCTCGACATCTGCCGCGCGGCGGGCGCCCGCACCGTGACCAAGGGCAAGTCGATGATCACGGAGGAGATCGGGCTGAACGAGTTCTTCGAGAAGAACAGCGTCAAGCCGGTCGAGACCGATCTCGGCGAGTACATCATCCAGCTGCGCGGCGAGCATCCGAGCCACATCATTGCGCCGGCGGTGCACCTCAACAAGGAGCAGGTGGAGGAGGATTTCCGCCGGGTGCACGACCACCTGCCGGCTTCGCGCGACCTGTCGGAGCCGGAGGCGCTGCTCGGCGAGGCAAGGCGGGTGCTGCGGGCGGCCTATTTCGACGCGGATGTCGGCATCACCGGGGCGAATTTCCTCGTCGCCGAGACAGGCTCCTCGATCATCGTCACCAACGAGGGAAACGGCGACCTGACGCAGATCCTGCCCAAGGTGCATATCGTTCTGGCGTCGCTGGAAAAGATCGTGCCGACGCTGGAGGACGCGGCGCAGATCCTGCGCGTGCTGGCGCGCTCGGCGACCGGGCAGGACATGAGCGTCTACACGACCGTCTCGACGGGGCCTCGGCGGGCTGGCGATCCTGACGGACCGGAGGAATACCATGTGGTGCTCCTCGACAACGGCCGCTCCTCGATGCTCGGCACGGAGTTCCAGGACATGCTGCGCTGCATACGCTGCGGCGCCTGCATGAACCATTGCCCGGTCTATCACGAGATCGGCGGCCACGCCTATGGCTGGGTCTATCCGGGGCCGATGGGCGCGGTGCTGACGCCGGCGCTGATCGGCGTCGACAAGGCAGGCCATTTGCCGAACGCCTCGACCTTCTGCGGGCGCTGTGAGAGCGTGTGTCCGATGCGTATCCCGCTGCCGAAGATGATGCGGCACTGGCGCGAGCGCGAGTTCGAGCGCGGGCTGAACCCGGCGACGGTGCGTGGCGGGCTGAAATTCTGGGCTTTCTTCGCCAAGCGGCCGTGGCTCTACCGGCTAGCCACGTCGATGGCGATCCCTGCCCTTTCGCTCTTCGGCGGGCGGAAGGGCCGCTTCCGCTCGCTGCCGCTTGCCGGTGGCTGGACGAAACATCGCGACCTGCCGGCGCCGGAAAGCCGCACCTTCATGCAGCAATGGCGCGGCCGCGAGGTGCAAAAGCAGGGAGCCGTGCGATGAGCGGTCGCGAGGCGATCCTCGCCAAGGTCAGGAAGTCGCTCGGCGGCGGGCAGAACGACGCGGCGCGGCTGGCTGCGGTGGAAGCGCGGCTCGACAAGGCGCCGAAGGGGGTCATCCCCGAACGCGGCCAACTCGACGACAAGGCGCGCCGGCGGCTGTTCGTCGCGATGGCCGAGAGGGTCTCGGCAAGCGTTCGGCAAGTGAAGTCCCATGACGACGTGCCGAAGGCGGTGGCCGAATATCTGCGCTCACGCAATCTGCCGGCGGCAATCCGGGTGGGCGCCGACGAGCGGCTGGCGCAGATGCCATGGGCCAAACAGAAGGCGCTCAACGTGAAGCACGGCGCCTCTGACGGCGACGACGAGGCCGGTGTCAGCCATGCCTTCGGCGCCATCGCGGAAAGCGGCACGCTGGCGCTGACCTCCGGCGGCGACAACCCGACCACGATCAACTTCCTGCCCGAGCACCACATCGTCGTCGTGGACGCCAATGATGTGGCCGGCGACATGGAGACAGTGCTGGCGAAGCTGCGCCGGCAATACGGCAAGGGCGAGATGCCGCGCACGCTGAACTTCATTACCGGCCCGTCGCGCTCCGGCGATATCGAGCAGAAGCTGCTTCTCGGTGCGCATGGCCCGCGGGCGCTGCACATCATCATGGTGGGCGGGTAGACCGGGCGGCTGTCGGTGGCCGGCATCCACTTTCTCGACGCATGCGGTCCGGACGGGATGCGGCTCTACGCCATCGGCGACGTCCATGGAAGGCTCGACCTGCTCGAAGCCATGCATGAGCGCATCCGCGCCGATATCGCGGCGCGCATGCCGGCAGACTGGCGCATCATCCATCTCGGTGATTACACGGACCGCGGTCCTTCCTCGAAGGGCGTGCTCGATTTCCTGATCGCAGCCGGGACGCGCGACCGCCGCATCATCTCCCTGATGGGCAACCATGACTGGGGAGTGCTGGAATTCCTCGCCGAGCCGAACCCCTACGGCCTGTTCGCCACCAATGGCGGGGAAGAGACGGCACGCTCCTACGGGGTGGAGCTACGGTTTTCACCTGTCCCGGCACTCATGGAAGGCCATACGAAGTTGCGCGCCGCGGTACCGGAAGAGCATGCCGCCTTCCTCCGCTCGTTACCGCGTTCCGCCACCTTCGGCGATTTCTTCTTCTGCCATGCCGGCATCCGGCCGGGCACATCGCTGGAACGGCAGGACCCGCACGACCTGATCTGGATCAGGCACGAATTCCTCGACCATCCGGCGCTTTATGAAAAAGTGGTGGTCCACGGCCACACGCCCTCGGACGAGCCCGAGATTATGGCGAACCGGATCAATGTCGACACGGGCGCGTTCTATTCAGGCGTGCTCACCTGCGCCATCATGGACGGGCAGGACAAGATGCTGATGGACGTGCGCGGTGCGCCGGATTCGCGGTATTAACGGACCGCCGCGACGACGCCGTAGCCGTCGACCACGGCGTGCTTGGTGGATGCGTCGGCACTGTAGATGCCGGCCCCCCATACAAGAATTGCGGACAGCATTACGAAGGACAGAAGCGCTGCTTTCACGGGGGTCATCTCGGTTTGTGTCCTGTCACTTCGCACGATCAAAGTTACCAAAATCTTGCCGACAAACGCCGCAAAGAGGACAAAGTTGCCTCAATTCCGATTTTTTCCGTTCAATGGAAGCGGCCGTTGCCGGATGGCCACATAAGGCCGGCAGGGCTCGCCGAAAAGAGGCCCGACGCACTCTTCGACGACAAATTTTCGGACGTGTTAAAAAGGCAACGGGAAGCAGTGTTCCCGTGGGATCACGGCAGTCAAGGCGCGGACCGAGGCAAGGCCGACGCATCGACAACCGAGCCGTGGCGGAGCCGTATCCGAACACCAATATTTTCGGTCGAGCGTGGTATCCGCTACTTAACGGACTTGGCCGACACGCCGATACATCCTCATTCGAGTCAGGAAGGACGATGCCGTGAGTCGCGATGGCAGCATACGTTTCGCCTCGGAAGACAAGCTGGATGCCCAGGAGTTCCGTCGTGTCCTGATCGACTCAGGCTTGGCAACTATTCGCCCGGTCGAGGATCCGGAACGGCTTGCCCGCATGTTGGGAAATGCGAACCTTATTGTCACCGCTCGACGGGAGGACGGCGAACTCATCGGCGTCGCCCGCTGCATCACCGACCATTGCTGGTGCTGCTATCTCTCCGATCTTGCGGTTTCGTCAACTGCAAAGGGCCTGGGTATCGGTCGAGGGCTGGTCGCCGAAGTGCGCCAGCGGCTTGGGCCGGAAGTGGCTATCTTCCTGGCGTCGGTGCCCGACGCGGCCGGCTTTTATGAACGAATCGGGATGGCGCGCATGGAAGACACGTTCTGGCTCGAGCGGGAACGGTAGCCCTCATGCCCCTTCAGAACCGTGTCGATCCTTTCGGTGATATCCACGCCGTCGGGGCCCGCGGGCTCTTTACGGGCAATCGCGGCGTGATCCACGACCCGGCGACGAAGACGCTTCTTTCGCGGCGCTGGGCGACGAAGGCCTGGATCATCTGCGAATGCGAGTTCCGCGGCCGCCGGCGCGAGGTGATGGGCCGCAACGCGCCATCGGGTAACGCCGGCTGGACCGAACTCTTCTTCCTCGACGAGGTGACGGCGCTGGCGGCCGGACACCGGCCCTGCTTCTACTGCCGGCGCAGCCGCGCCAAGGAATTCGCCGAATGCTACGCCGATGCCTTCGGGATCGCCGGGCCGAGGGCAACGGAAATCGATGCGCGGCTGCATGGAGAGCGGCTTGCTTCCGGGGGATCGCTACAGGCGGTGGGTAAGGCGGAAATCGCGCGCCTGCCCGACGGCGCCATGATGGCTGTCGGCCACCGCGCCTTCACCCTGCACCGCGGGAAGCTGTGGGAATGGGATTTCGAAGGCTGGCGCCACGAATCAGTTGACCCGGCCGAGCTCGGCCCCGACGCAAAGCTGCTTACGCCGCCGACGACACTGGCCGTGCTGCGCAGCGGATTTCGGCCAATCTGGCATCCAAGCATCGGCGATTGAAAGCCGCCTAACGGTGCTCGTCGAGGACTTTCCGCACCGCTTTCAGGGCGGGGAGCATCGCGGAGATTTCAGCGAGCGGCAATTCGCCTGAAAGCTCCGCTACTTCCGGCACCAGCCGGGCAAGCGCGGCATCCCGCGCCGCTACGCCCTCTTCCGTCAGAGAGACGAGCTTTGAGCGTCCGTCGTCGCCGGCGGCACGCACCGACACGAAGCGCTTCTTCTCCAGCCGCTTCACCGTATTGGTGATGGCACCGCGCGTGACCTGCAGGGCAGCGGCAAGCCTGGCCGGCGTCCATTCCCCGCCGAGCCTGCTCAGATGGTGCAGCATGACGAACTGCGCGAGGCTCATGCCTTCGGGAAGCTGCCGCTCTATCGCCGCTTCGTTCAACTGGGCGATAATACCGATCTCGGTGAAGAAATCGAACAGTTCCTCGATCCGAGCATCGTCCGTCATCAGGCCCGTATCCGGCTTTCATATGGCCAGCGTGGCGCCGGCTCGACCGCCGGACCATAGCCCAGCCGCACGAACATTTGCAGGGCCTGATCGGACCCGATGCCGAGTTCATGGCGCATGTCCCGATAGTGGCCGGCCATCTCGGGATATTCCTGCAGCGCCTGGCTGAGCGGCTGCATGGAAAGACTCGCCGCCGTTGCCGCAAGGCAGAAACGGAGATAATCGCGTCCAGCCGCGATCTGGCCGGCACGGCTATTGCCGTCGGTGACAAGCCAGGCAAAGGCGGCTGAGCTTTCGATCTGCGCGCGCTCGTCGTTGCGTTCGCGTTTTGAAACGGACGAACGCGAATCGAGAAGGTCGACAGGGTCGAACAGGCCGAGTTCGTATGCGCCTTCGACGACAGGCCCGGCGAGCGCGATGCCGTCCGGTCGTAAGTCGATCTCGGCCTTGCCGACACGCAGCGCGTCGACCGTTTCCCATGTCTTGCGCGGCAGTCCCATCTCGGTCGCCAGCGCGGCGATGGCAAGCGACGAAAGCGCCTTGCGGCGGGCCGGATCATTCGTCCAGTTCATCCGCACTATGCGGGCGGCGCCGGCCGCCTGGCCCAGCACTTCCGCTGTAACCGGCCGGCCATCATAAACCTGGCGGTTGGTACGCCGCCTTTGCACGTAGCCAAAGAGCGGGTCCCTGCCGATACCTTTGTCCTTGCGGAAGCGGACTTGTGCCACCGGGCGCCTGTCGAGCCGGGGATGCGGCTCGCCTTCCGGGAAAGCCGTGATCTCCGCGCGCCAGCCACGTTCGGCCGCCGTCATGGATAGGATTTCGAGGAAGGCCCCGAGACCGATCGTGATCTGCCGATCGAATGGATCGGTCTCAGGCAGCCGGCGGTCGAGTTGGCAATAGAGCGTCAGGCTGTCCGTTCCATTGAACTCGACCAGCCAAGGCTGGCGATTGTGCGGATTGGGCGCCAGAATCGCGTAGGAAAGCGCTTCGCGGCGGATATCCGTGTCGTCGATGCCGGCCACACGCCATGGCGCGCGCGCCGAAGCCGGGTCGCGGGTTCCCGCCCAGGCGCCACCGGCCGCCGCCGCCAATACGACGCCGCCGCCGAGAATATGGATGAAATTCCTTCTGGAGAGTGTCATCGCTCGTCTCCTGAACTGATTTAATACTAAACTACATAGTTTAACATTAAATCGGTTTCAAGACTCCGAGATTGAAGGATTGCGACCACCGCTTGACGGCCCGCCTGCCCTGCCGCATCAGGGGCCATGCGTGCCAATTACCGGATGCAGCGGCTCTACGTGCCGGACGACCTCGCCGAAGGACAGGCGGTCGAGCCGAGCCCGCAGCAGACGCACTACCTCCTCAACGTTCTGCGCCTTGGCGATGGCGCGGAAATCCTGACCTTCAACGGCCGTGACGGCGAATGGCGGATGACGCTGACGTCGGCCGGCAAGAAGAAGATCATGCTGACACCGGTCGAGCAGACACGCCCGCAGCCTCCCCTGCCCGGCCTTCTCTATTGTTTCGCGCCGCTGAAACAGGGCCGGCTCGACTATCTGGTCCAGAAGGCGGTGGAGATGGGTGCGGGCGTGCTGCAGCCCGTCATCACACAGCATACGCAGGTGACGAAACTCGGCATCGAGCGGCTGCAGGCCAATGCGATCGAAGCCGCCGAGCAGTGCGGCATCCTCGCCATCCCACAGGTCTGCGAACCGATGAAGCTGGAACGGCTGCTCGCAGACTGGGATGCGGCCCGGCGGCTGATCTTCTGCGACGAGGATGCCGGGACGGACAATCCGTTGTCGACGCTTCAAGCTATCGCTGAACACAAACTCGGCTTGCTGGTGGGGCCGGAAGGCGGCTTCTCCGATGCGGAGCGAAAGGAATTGCGCGCGCTGCCCTTCGTCACTGCCATCCCGCTCGGCCCACGCATATTGCGCGCCGACACGGCGGCGGTGGCCGCACTCGCAGTCGTGCAGGCAACCATCGGCGACTGGTGAAACCGGCAGGTCCCGGCGATCAAACCTTCTTCAGGCTGGGCCAAGATTTTTCGCTTGATCAAAGCGTTGCCCTTCGTCCATCAAGCGTCACCCGTGAAAGCGGCCGGCCGCAGGAGAGATATCCATGGCACGCGATACCACCGATTCCCGGCCGATCGAGAAGATCGACGATCTCGTCGCCGACATCGCCAAAGGCTGCAAGCCGCGCGAGAAATGGCGGATCGGCACCGAGCATGAGAAATTCCCGTTCTATGTCGACGGCAACGCGCCCGTTCCTTATCCCGGCGGGCGCGGCATCGAAGCGCTTCTGGAAGGAATGCGCGAAAAACTCGGCTGGGAACCTATCTTCGATGCCGGCAAACTGATCGGCCTCGGCGGGCCGACCGGCCAGGGCGCGATCAGCCTCGAACCCGGCGGGCAGTTCGAGCTTTCCGGCGCACCGCTGGAGACGATCCACCAGACCTGCCGCGAAGGCAACGCCCATCTGGCGCAATTGCGCGAGATCGCCGAGCCGCTCGGCATCCGCTTTCTCGGCCTTGGCGGCAGCCCGAAATGGACGCTTGCCGAAACGCCGCGCATGCCGAAATCGCGCTACGACATCATGACCGCTTATATGCCGAAGGTCGGCACGCAAGGTCTCGACATGATGTACCGCACCTGCACGATCCAGGTGAATCTCGACTTCGAGAGCGAGGCGGACATGCGCCGCAAGATGCAGGTCGGCCTGAAGCTGCAGCCGCTCGCCACCGCGCTTTTCGCAAACTCGCCCTTCACGGACGGCAGGCCGAACGGACTGCAATCCTGGCGCGGCGACATCTGGCGCGACACCGACAACCAGCGCTCGGGCCTCAAGGAATTCTGCTTCGCGGCGGATTTCGGCTTTGCCGACTATGTCGAATGGGCGCTCGACGTGCCGATGTATTTCGTCATCCGCGGCGGCCGCTACCACGACATGACGCACATGACCTTCCGTCAGTTCATGGACGGCGCGGCACGCAACGAGGTGCCCGACGGCGAGGCGACGATGGGCGACTGGACCAATCACCTTTCAACCCTCTTTCCGGATGTCAGGCTGAAGCGCTTCCTGGAGATGCGCGGGGCGGACGGCGGCCCATGGCGGCGCATCTGCGCCCTGCCGGCCTTATGGGTTGGGCTGCTCTACGACGGAGAGGCACTCGACCAGATCGACGCGCTGACGGCGAACTGGACCTACGAGGAAACCCGCGCCATGCGCGACGCCGTGCCGAAGGAAGGGCTCAACGTCACGATGCGCAATTCCTCGCTGCGCGAAATCGCACGCGAGGTGCTCGGCATCTCGCGGCTCGGGCTCCTGAACCGCCGCCGGCTGAACAGCGACGGGTTCGACGAGACGCATTATCTCGCGCCGCTGGAAGAAGTCGTGGCGCGCGGCACGACCAGCGCCGAAGATATGGTGCGCGCCTATCACACGCGGTGGGGCGGCTCGATCGAACCTGTCTTCATGGAACAGGCGTATTGAGGGCGTCCTCGCTCAATATTCCAGCTTCGGATACCAGTCCGTGCCGCGACCTTCCGGCGTGGTGTCGAGCACGTTCCACAGAATCGCGAAGTCCGGCGCTCCACGCGGATCCTGGCCGGGATCGGACATGTCCCCCGTCATCTCCCCACCCCAGAAATGGCGGATCGTGCCGTCACGGCGCGTGAACACGTTGTAGGCCGGAATCTCCGAGCCATCGGGCAGAACGCCGAAATAGTCGCGCGAGTAGTTGCCGTTGAGATCGGTGTAAAGCGGCAGGTCCAGCCAGCCACGCTCTTTCTTCCAGGCTTTCAGCCGCTCCATCGGCGAACCAGCAACGACGGCGAGCGCGACCTTCTGCATGATGTCGGCGGCGTTGCCTTCCATCGTGTTCAAAAGATTGGTGCACATCGGACACGGTCGCTCACGCATTGCTCCGAACATGAAACTGTAGACAATGAGCGTGTCCTTGCTGCCGAACAGGCCGGCGAAATCGGCCTTTCCCTTCTCGCCTTCAAAACGGTAATCGCCGATCACCTCGCCGCCCGGCGGCAGCGCCCGGCGCTGGGCCGCCACCCGCTCCAGATGGCGGCGCAATTCGATCTCCTCGGCAAGAAGCACGGTGCGTGCGGCGCGGTATTCGGCACTTTCGTTCGGGAAACGGACCGGACCACTATGGGCAAGTTCTTCGGCGGGAATAAGTTTTTCGGACATTTCGACCTCCGGAATCTACTGGGACCCGCCAGAGGACGAATGGGACACGCCAAAACCGACAGCGCATGAGCGAATTATGGCATCCGTCACTTCGGGAATGCGTCGGCCCTTCTGGCCCAATCGAATGGCGTTGTCATTGGCCTACGGACTGCTAGAGGCGAATGACGATCCGCAGGCGTCCGGCGAGGCCAGGTGTTCACCTCCGACAATCAACGCGCTTCGCTGTTCATGGTGCTGGCAATGGCAGCCTTCACCATCAACGACACGATCGTCAAGTTCGCATCGGAATCCATCAATGTCGGGCAGGTCATGTTTGTGCGCGGCCTGTTCGCGACGCTCCTTGTCCTGCTGCTCGCCTGGCAGCAGCGGCTACTCAGCAATACAAGCAGCCTTCTTCACCCGATGGTCTGGCTCAGGATGACGGGCGAAATCGGCGGTACGGTGACCTATGTCATAGCGCTGGCGCATCTGCCGCTGCCCAACGTGGCGGCAATTTTTCAGGCGCTTCCGCTGGCGGTGACCATGGGCGCGGCCCTGTTCTTCGGCGAAGCGGTCGGCAGGCGTCGATGGATCGCCATCGCCATCGGCTTCCTCGGTACGCTGATCATCGTCCGGCCCGGCACGGAAGGTTTTGATGCCTTCTCGCTGCTCGTCCTTCTCTGTGTCGCATTCTGCGCGGTGCGCGATCTCGCGACCAGGCGCATCCCGAACGAGGTTCCGACCCTACTCGTTTCTTCCGTCACCGCATTTACGATCGCGATTTGCGGAGCGATCCTCATGCTACCGATGGGCGGCTGGTCGCCGATGGAGCCGGGCTTGATAGGGCTGCTCTTCGCGTGCGCCAGCTTCATGCTGGCCGGCTATATCTTCATCATCAAGGCGATGCGCACCGGCGAAGTCTCGGCGGTGGCGCCGTTTCGCTACACGACGCTGATCTGGGCCTTCGCGCTCGGTTTCCTGGTCTTCGGCAATGTGCCGGACCTCTACATGCTGGTCGGCGGAGCCGTCATCGCCGGTTCGGGCCTCTATACGCTCTACCGCGAGCGGCTGGTGTCGAAAAAGCGCGTGGCGGCGGAGACCGTGGTTTCGCCGACCATGGCGCCGACGGCGCGACACTATCGTCGCCTCCGCCAGTGAGGCGACAGGACATCACCCTTTCACGCCGCCCGCCGTCAGACCGGCGACGATGCGGCGCTGGAAGACAAGCACCAGGACGATCAGCGGAACGGTGACGATGACCGACGCCGCCATGATGCGGCCCCAGGGCACCTCGAAGGACGACGCACCGGAGAGAAGCGCGATCGCCACCGGGACGGTACGCTGGGTATCGGTCGAGATGAAGGTGAGAGCGAAGAGGAATTCGTTCCATGCCGCTATGAAGGCGAGCAGGCCCGTTGTCACCATCGCCGGCCACAGCATCGGGATGAAGATGCGCGTGACGATGGCGAAGGGCGATGCGCCGTCCATGATTGCCGCCTCCTCGATGCCCGTCGGCAAGTCGCGCATGAAGGCGGCCAGCACCCAGATCGTGAAGGGCAGCGTGAAGATCAGATAGGCGAAAACGAGCGACCACAGCGAATTATAGAGCCGGAAGGCGCTCACCATCTCGAACAACCCGGCAAGCACGGCGACCTGCGGGAACATCGAGACGGACAGGATGGTGAAGAGAAGCAGCCGCCGGCCGCGAAACCGAATGCGCGCCAGCGCATAGGACGCGGTAACGCCGAGCGACAGCGACAGCGCAACGGTCGCCGCCGCGACGATCAGCGAATTCAATATGTTGCGGGCGAAATGGCCGGTGCCGAGCACAGAAACGTAATTGGCGAGCGAGAAGGAGGACGGCCAGTAGTCGACGTGGAAGATAGCCTGGCCCGATTTGAACGAGGTGACGACCGCGTAATAGAACGGGAAGACGGATTCGAGCACGATCCCCGCCACGAGCAGGTAGAAGGCGACGACGCGGATCGGCCGCGGCACCCTCATCGCCGTTCCTCCGGGTTCAGGTGGCCGAGGCGGATGAAGAGGATGGTCACGAGAGCGATGACGAGGAAAAGCAGCGTCGAGGCCGCCGAACCGTAGGCGAATTTGTCGAAATAGAAGAGGTTCTGGCGCGCGAAGACCGACATGGTCTGCGTATGCTCATTGTCGGGCGTGAGCACGTAGATCAGATCGAAGACACGCAGCGCATCGAGCGTGCGGAAGATCATGGCGACCAGCATGGCGGGCCGGATAAGCGGCAGGGTGATCTTCCAGAACACCTTGACGGGGTGGACGCCGTCCACCCGCGCCGCTTCGTAGATATCGGCAGGCAGCATCTGAAGCCCGGCGAGGATGAGCAGCGCCATGAAGGGCGTCGATTTCCAGATGTCGACGATCAGCACGGCCGCGAGCGCCGTATCGGGCGAGGCCGTCCAGGCTACGGGATGGGAAAGGATGCCGAGCCTCATCAACAGGTCGTTGAGGATGCCGAACTGGTCGTTCAGCATCCATGCCCACATCTTGGCCGAGACGATGGTCGGCACCGCCCAGGGCACGAGCACGGCGGCGCGGACAATGCCTCTGCCCCGGAATTCGGCATTCAGCACCAGCGCGATGATCGTGCCGAAGACCGTCTCGAAGAAAACGGAGATGGCGGCGAATTTCAGCGTGTTCCAGACGGCCGCCCACCAGAGCGGATCGACCAGGAGGCCGGACATATAGCGCCGGCCGCTCTCCAGCGTCAGCACGTGGAAATAGTTACGGAAACCGACGAATTTCGCGGCATCGAGATTGTCGAGCGAGGCGTCGGTGAGGCCGAACCAGATCGTGCGGGCAAGCGGCCAGGCGGCGATGGCGGCAAGCACGATCAGCATCGGCGCAAGGAACAGAATCGCGGCCGTGCCACGGCGACGGGCGAAGCGTGCGAAGGCGGAGCGCCCAAGGGGAGAACTCTTCGCGGGCGCGGCCGGCATCTACCAGCCTCCCCCCTTCAGGTCGGTCAACTGCGCCTTGAGAAGTTCGAGATTGGCGGCCGCGGAGCCCTCGCCGGAAAGCGTGTTGTGGACGGCGGTCCAGAAATCGGAGGAGACTTCGTTGTATTTCGATCCCGTCGCCGCCGTCGGCCGCGCAACGGCGCTTTCCAGCACCTTCTTCCAGCGCGGGATGATCGGCTGCTTCTCGGCGATCTCCGCATCGTTATAGAGAGAACGCAATGTCGGCAGGCGCGAACTCTTGAGCGCGCGGTATTTCTGCGCATGCGCCGAGGCCAGGAAAAGCGCCAGTTGGATGGCCGCCTTCGGGTGCCTCGAATATTTCGAGACGGCGAGCGCCCAGCCGCCGAGCGTCGCGGCGGGCTCTCCGCCCTTCCCTGCTGGTAACGGCACGGCATCGAACTTGCCCTTGATCGGCGAATCCTCGCCGTTTCCAAGTGCATAGGCATAGGGCCAGTTGCGCATGAATACGGCGTTACCGGTCTGCCAGACGCCGCGCGATTCCTCTTCCTGATAGGCAAGCACACCCGGCGGCGCGATGGTGCCGATCCATGATTTCGCCTGCAGAAGCGCCTTTTCGGCTTTCGGATTATCGACGGAGACCGTGCCATCCGGCTCGACGACATGGCCGCCGCCATGCGACGCGATCCATTCGAGCGCGTTGCAGGTCAGACCTTCATAGGCCGCGCCCTGAAAGACGAAGCCCCACATCGTCGGGTTACCGGCCTTGCGCTCGCCTTCCATGACCGCCTTCGCGGTCGCAGCCATGTCGGCCCAATTCTTCGGCACTTCCTTGCCGTATTTGTCGAGCAGATCCTTGCGGTAGTAGAGGGCCGGCGCGTCCGCGAACATGGGCAGGGCCACGAGCCGCCTGTCGACGGTCTGCGAATCGAGGATCGTCTTGAATTCGTCGGGCGCGATCTTCTGCGCATAGGGCGCCAGATCGATGAATTGCGCGGCAAGCTGCGGCGCCCAGATGATGTCGGTCTGGTAGACATCGACATCGGCGTCACGGGCGGCGAGCCACAGGCGGTATTGCGCGAACTGATCCGTCGATGAGGACGGCATGGTAACGATATCGACGCTGTGTCCGGTCTTCTCGTGAAACTCCGCGAGCAGCGCCCGCATGTCGTTCAGATCGTTGCCGACCGATCCGGTGACGATCGAAAGCTCCGCCGCGCGGCTCGCCGCAATAGGAATTGTTGCGGCCAAAAGAAGCGTGGCGAGCGTTTTGGTCCAGTTCACCTGTCCTCTCCCGGCATCCTCCTCGTGACGTGGCTACTCTGCATGCCCTTCACTTAGGGCAAAGGTCTGAGAGGGCGACCGGTAGGCGGGCGGGCGGAATTGGAATAGGCTTTCACCAGAATAGCGAAACTGACTGGAGGACCGAGCCATGCTTCCCCTGTTCGACATGATCGCCAATGCGCAGAACGGCAACGGCATCGAGGCGCTGTCGCGCCAGTTCGGCCTTTCGCAGCAGCAGACGCAGGCAGCCTTGCAGGCGCTGATGCCGGCCTTCAGCCAGGGCCTGAAACGCAATGCGTCGGACCCCTACGGCATGGCGGATTTCATGAAGGCCATGGCGAGCGGCCAGCACGCCAAATATTTCGAGGACGCGGCACGCGCCAACTCGCCGGAAGGCGTGGCCGAGGGGAACGGCATTCTTGGCCATCTGTTCGGCTCAAAGGATCTGAGCAATGCCGTCACCAGCCAGGCGGCCCAGATGACCGGCATCGGCCAGAACATCCTTGCCCAGATGCTGCCCGTCATCGCCTCGATGGTCATGGGCGGGCTGTTCAAGCAGTCCACCGGCCAGATGCCAGGCTCCGGCTCCAGCGCGAACGCCGGCGGCGGGCTCCTCGGCCAGATCATGGAGCAGATGATGCGCGGCGGTATGGGCGGCGCAACGAGCCCGCAGGCCTCGGCACCGGGCGGCGGTGCAGGGGCCGAAAACCCCTTCGGCAAGATACTGGAAGGCATGTTCGGCGGCGCGGCCGGACAAGCAGGCTCCGGCGGGATGGGCGACATGGCCGGCAATCCGTGGGGCAAGATGCTGGAGGACATGCTGGGCGGCGGACAGGGAGCCCAGCCTTCTCCGCAGCCGACGCCCCGGTCCTCGCCCGAGCCCCAGGCCAACCCAAGCGGCCGACCGCGCAATCCTTACGACGATCTCTTCGGCAAGATGTTCGAGGCCGGCAGCGACGTCCGCGACGAGCACGAGAAGGCGATGGGTTCGATCTTCGACCAGTTCATGAAAGGCATGGACCGGCGGGTGTGAGGCTGGCCTGCCGCAGCATTTTGCAGCCGGACGGAGTCGGCTGGTGTCGCGCAAATGCGGCAAGGGAAGCCAAGCTGGAGCAGCGGGGGTCGCGTTCGTCGGAACCGCCGGTGCCCCATGCGACCGTCGCGGTGGTCGCCGCGGCCAACGACGTAGACGGTTCTCGGCATCGCACGAAATGACAGCTTCCCGGTTGGTCTGACTGCCGTATCGCTCATGTGCCATTTGCCGCTCACCGCGCGCTTACTTCGGCTGAAACGCTTCAGCAGCAGCGGCGAGAAGAGGACGGCCTGGCCGTGGACCGCGCCTCGCTCGAATGTGTGCCGTTGACGCAGTGGCAAGAGCCGCATAACCAAGGGAACCGAAGCGCTCCCCTCACGTCTGTTCCGCAATGAAAGACCATCCGTGCTTGCCCTGGTCCGAGTGGGAATTCGGCCTCACGGCGGCGCCAGAAGCATGCAGGAAATGAGTTCGCAGCCAGAAATCCGCACGACCGAACGCGCCCGCGATGCGGCAGAGGCAACCGAACCCGTCCGCCGCGGCATGGTGTTCGCTATCGTGGCCCTCACGCTCCTGATGATGTCGATTGATTCGACGATCGTTGCCACGGTGCTCCATTCCTTGCAGCAAGGGCTCGGAACAACGGTCAACTGGGCCGGATGGACCCTTACGGCATATTCCTTCGGCTTCGTGGTCATGCTGCCGATCAGCGGCAGGCTGAGCGAGCAATATGGCCGCCGCAGGGTCTTTATCGGCTCAGTCGTCACCTTCACCCTGGCGTCGCTGTTTTGCGGCCTGGCCGACAGCATCTTTGCGCTCATCGCGCTTCGCGCGCTGCAGGCGATCGGCGGAGCGGGCTTCACACCCTCGGCAACCGGTATCATCGTCGATCATTTTGGCGATGCGCGGGATCGTGCGGTCAGCCTGTTCGGCAGCGTCTTTCCGATTGGCGCGATGGTCGGGCCGATCTTCGGTGGCCTGTTCGTTTCCTATTGGACATGGAGGGTCGCGTTCCTGGTCAACGTTCCGATCGGGATCGCCGTCATCATACTGGCATTGCGTTACATACCGCGCGACCTGCCTCGGCGGCAGAAGACACGTTTCGGCATGGACCTCCCAGGCATGTTGCTGCTTGGCAGCGGATTGCTCGCGGCCATGCTTGCCGTGACCTATCTCGGGGAGGATAACACGAGTGTGTGGTCGCCGGCATTCGCCGCACCGCTGGCAATCGCGATCATCGCCACAGGGCTGTTCTTTCGGCACATCGACCGCTCCACCCACCCGTTTGTCTCGCCGCAACTGATTCACGGGCCGAATTTCGGGGCCGTCAACCTCGTCAATATGATTTTCGGCGGCATCACCATCGGGGTGGTAGCACTTATCCCGCTCTATGCCGCCAATCGCTAT
Organism: Mesorhizobium koreense; assembly: GCF_031656215.1. Lineage (NCBI taxonomy): Bacteria > Pseudomonadati > Pseudomonadota > Alphaproteobacteria > Hyphomicrobiales > Phyllobacteriaceae > Mesorhizobium > Mesorhizobium koreense. Next base: position 4,791,468 of record NZ_CP134228.1, read on the forward strand.
GGGATCGGTCCGCTCGACGCTGGCACCTTGCTGATCGCGCAGGGGATCGCGACCATAATGATGTCGGTCACGATGGCGCTGGCGCTGCGTCGCACCGGCCATCGACCACCGATCTTTGCCGGCGGTATCGTTATTGCTATCGGAACGGTTCTGCTGGCCTTCAGACCGGCATTCGGCATCCCGCCCTATGCATGGCTGGCTGGCGCGGCATTCCTCATCGGCGCCGGCCTGGGGACAATCAATCCGGCAAGCCGTAATGCCGGGCTTCAACTGGCGCCCAAGCAGGCCTCGACCCTGGCCGCGCTCCGCACCCTTTCCCTGCAGACGGGGTCGATCGTCACGATCTCGACTACCACCGCGATCCTCGCCGGATCCACCGATCCCGGCAACGTTCAGGCCTGGGTCTATACCGTGGCGGCTCTGCTGCTTGTCGCGGCGCTACCGCTTATTTCCCGCGTTCCAGAGCATCACGGCTCCTGGTGAGGCGGGAGCAGGCGTCGTAGCCGGGTGCCATCGTCCTCTGCTCGCAGATCGAATGGTTCGGCGCCGGATGATCGGCAGGTACGGGCAATTCGCCGGCGAGGTGCCGATCCTGCAATCCTCTATCGGAACGACGAGCGAACAGGCATGAACAGAAAGCGCCGGGATTGCTCCCAGCGCCTCCCTGTCAATTCAGAACCACCGGGGCGGCCCTGATGTTGACGGTCCGAAATGACTGCTCTTTTGCAAAAGCATCGTCTTCCGGAACCGCTCCCGCGCTGCCCGAAGGCTTCGCAGGGCGCACCATCGAAGGACTACCGGCCCTTCATGGCAGCATCGGTCCAACGCCAGCGTTTGCAACCGCTTTTCGTCGGCTCCCGCCGGTCTCCGGCTGCGCATCCTCCGGCGAACCTTCGGATGCCCTTCCGGGGCGGGTCCCTGGAACTCCCGAGGTTCGATCCGCCGACCAAACGAACCATCCATCGGGACCTGAGATGATTGAAGGCTAACCCGGAGAGCGGGCGATGCCAATTACCGCGCGCCTGTGGAAAACGTGGTTAACGGGCAAAACTCGATAAAAAAAGCCCGGCCCTTGGAGGGCCGGGCAGCGAGCAGGCAACCGGTGGGAGCCGGTAGGGGAGTGAGATGCCTGCGATACGGATTAGCGGACGTGTCGATACTCCGCTCAGCAAACCTGGCGCGCGGCATCTTCGCGGGCGGACGCGATCGAGCCCAGACGAGCGGTCGGATCGATGCCGAGCGGCGAGCGCACGGCGATATGCAGATCGGAGCGGGTGAGGCCGATATCGGCCAGTTCGATGTCCGTCATGGCGCCGAGGCGATAGATTTCGCGGCGGTTTTTCAGCGCGCGGGCGAAGGCGAAGAAACGCTGGAGGACGCGCACGAAGATCACCGGGCGCGATGAAGCGGTCATCGGCAGGGCGGCGTGTTCGAGCGTCGTCATTTCATTTCTCCTTCTGTGTAGCAACGCCAATGATCTGCAGGAAGCGCCGGGAGGATGCGCATATCCGCGATCGTTCGCGCCTTTCGGTGGACCATCAAACTATGCCACCGACCTATTGATTAGTCGAACGAATGTTTTTAATCTTTAGCATCAACTATTCTGATGGGAATTCGCGATGGCCACGCCGCTCGATCTCGACCAGCTCCAGACCTTCATCGCCATTGCCGACACAGGCAGCTTCACCAAGGCGGCCGATGGCGTGCACCGGACGCAATCCGCCGTCTCCATGCAGATGCGGCGGCTGGAAGAGCGCATCGGCAAGCCACTCTTCGAGAAGGAAGGCCGCACCAACAAGCTGACGGACGAAGGCGAAAAGCTGCTCGTCTATGCGCGCCGCCTGATGCAGCTCAACCGCGAGACACTCGCAGCCTTCGACGACGCCCAGCTCGAAGGGCATATCCGCATCGGCACGCCGGACGATTATGCCGACCGCTTCCTGCCCGAGATCATGGCGCGCTTCGGGCGCTCCAACCCGAGAGTGGAACTTTCAGTCATCTGCGAGCCGAGCCCCAACCTCGATGCGCTTATCCGGCGCGGCGCGCTCGACATCGCGCTCGTCACACAGAACGACGAGGTCCGGCATTCCGAAGTCGTACGGCGAGAGCCGCTTCTGTGGGTCTGTTCCGCCAACCATTCGACGCATGAGGCCGAAGTACTGCCGATGGCCTTCGGCCGGCCGGGCTGCATCTGGCGGCAAGCGGCGTGCGAGATGCTGGAAAGCAAGGGACAAGACTATCGCGTGCTCTTCACCAGTTGGTCGGCGACGGTGGTGGCTGCGGCCGTGCTGTCGGGGCTCGCCATCTCGGTCCTGCCGGAATGCGCGCTCCGGCCAGGCATGCGCGTGCTCGGCGAGGCGGACGGATTCGGCAGGCTGCCGGATTGCCAGATCGGCATCATGCGCGGCCATACCGGCCATACCGAGATCGTCGAAGCGCTGGCGCGGCATATCGCGGAAAGCCTCGACAACATCTCCGTGCCGGCGCCGGACGAGACCGGCAGCTTCGATTTCGCCGCCTTCGCCGCGGCGCGCGGGCGGCGGCTGAAGCCAAGCCACATCCTGCCGGGGTGGTAGGGTTGACGGCGGCCGGGGACCTTCCTCCAATACGCCCATGCCTGAGACCGTGAGCACCGATTCGAAATCGAACGCGGCGGAATTCACCGTCAGCGAGATTTCCGTCGCGCTTAGGCGCACGGTGGAGGACGCATTCGGCTACGTGCGTGTGCGCGGGGAAATCTCCGGTTACCGCGGGCCGCATTCCTCCGGCCATGCCTATTTCGCGCTGAAAGACGACCGGGCGCGGCTGGAAGCCTGCATCTGGAAAGGTACGTTCTCGCGGCTCAAGATCCGACCCGAGGAGGGGATGGAGGTCGTCGCCACCGGCAAGCTGACCACCTATCCCGGCTCATCCAAATACCAGATCGTCATCGACGGTATCGAGCCGGCCGGCGCCGGCGCGCTGATGGCGCTTCTGGAGGAGCGCAAGCGGCGGCTCGCCGCTGAAGGCCTGTTCGATCAATCGCGCAAGCGGCCCCTGCCCTTCATGCCGCGCGTGATCGGCGTGGTGACCTCGCCGACCGGCGCGGTCATCCGCGACATCATCCACCGCATCGACGACCGCTTCCCGCTCACCATCGTGGTGTGGCCGGTGCGTGTCCAGGGGGAGACGACCGGCGCGGAGGTCTCGGCCGCGATCACAGGGTTCAACCGGCTGGCATCAGGCGGGCCGATCCCGCGCCCGGACGTGCTGATCGTGGCGCGCGGCGGCGGCAGCCTCGAAGACCTCTGGGGCTTCAACGACGAGGCGGTGGCGCGTGCAGCGGCAGCCTCCGCGATCCCACTGATCTCGGCGGTCGGGCACGAGACCGACTGGACGCTGATCGATTTCGTCGCCGATGTCCGCGCGCCGACGCCGACGGGAGCTGCCGAGCTTGCCGTGCCGGTGAAAGCCGAACTCGAGGCGCGCATCGCCAATCTGTCGGCCCGGCTGCAAGGCGCGGTGCTGCGCGCCTCCGATCGCAAGCGGCATGCATTGAGGGCCGCGTCGCGCGCGCTCCCCTCCGCCGACCAGCTTCTGGCGCTGCCGCGCCGCCGCTTCGACGAGGCGGCGAGCCGGCTCGGGCGGGCGCTGACGGCGAATACGGAAAAGAAACGCGCGCGCTATCGCGGCCTCAGGCTGTCACCTTCCCTGCTCGCGAGGCGCGTGGCCGACGCGAGGGCGCGCACCGACCGCGCGGCCGACCGACTCCCCAACGTGTTTCTGGCGCTTGTGAGGCTCTGCCGCTCACGCTTCGACCGCGACGCGGCGCGTGTATCGCCCGTCGCGCTCATCCGGCGCAGGAAGATGTTGGCCGAGACGGTGTCGGCGCTTGGCCGGCGCGCCGATCAGGCGGTCAACCTCGCGCGGGATCGAAGGCGCGTCCGGCTGGCGCAGGCATGGCGGCTGGCCGACACGCTCTCCCATCACTCGGTGCTGGCGCGCGGCTTCGCGGTCGTGAAGAACGCGGAAGGAAGGATCGTGAAACGGGCCGCTTCCGTCTCCGCCGGCGACGTTCTCGACATCGAATTCGCCGACGGCAAGGTCGCTGCGGTCGCCGGCGGCGGCACGGTACGGCCGAAGCCGGCGCCCCGCGGCAAGCCCGGCAGCGGACAGGGTTCGCTTTTTTAGGAACCGGTCGGGACTCGGGTTTCGAGCATGGCGTGCGAGAAGCAAAACCCCGCCGCCTCAGCCTGTAAAGGCTTCAGCGACGGGGCAGCCACCTGAGACGCCGCCCGTGACGGCGCCTCTCAACGGACGGGAGCCGAGGAAGTTCCCGGCAGCATTCCAAACGGCCGATAGCACCGCCTGCCGGCAGCTATCTGCGCCAATGATGACGATCGTGATGGTGTCGCCGGTTGTCGTGATGACGCCAGTGCCGGTGATGCGGGCGGTGCCATTCACGATAGTAGTAGGGCTGATACCAGCCATAGTGGCGATAGTGATGATACCGGCGATTGGGCACGCAGCGACCCCATCTGTTGAGATGCCAGCCGCGGCCGCAGCCGTCACGGACCCTGACCAGCGGCATGCCGTCGGAATGGACCGTCACCATCGGCATCGCGCTAACCGGAGCCGATACTACAAATCCGGCGCCGAAAGCGCCCGCGGCGACGATCGCCGCCATTGCGTATTTGCGAAACATAGGACTTCTCCTCGTCTTCCTTCGACAAGAGTCTTCCCTTCGGCGCGGAAATGATCGCGGCGGAAAGCAGTTCCCTTCGGCCCTTCAAGAATTGTTGCCGTTGAAAGCTGCGGTGATGGGGTGTCGGGGGCGAGGGCGGCGGCGACCGGCTGGCCGTCCGTTTACCGGGTTAACAGAGAGCGCAGCGAACGCTTAACTGATTTCGCCCATGCTCTTGCGCAGGCGGCCGGGCATCTGCGAGAGTATCATGATGAACCCCCGCAAAGCACGCCAGTGGCGAAACGCCCTTGTCCTGCAAGCAGCCGTGGCCGCCCTCTTCCTGCCGTTCGTCGTCAGCCTGGCAATGATGTTCTTTCTTGCCGGGCACGAGGATCGCCCGATCCGGACGGTAGACCGGACCATGACAAGCTCCACGAGATAGCCGTGGAAATCCGATAGCGGCGGGATGATACGGTCGGTGGCGCTCAGGATCAGCGCGATCGGCGCCAATCGGCAATCATTTCGACCACATCGAAGGTGTCTGCTGGAGGACTGAACAGGTGTCGCATGAGACCGTCGAGCATGGCCGCGGCGGCCGCCATCGACACGGCGGCGCCAGCGAGGACAGGCAGAAGCAGCGGCTGGGGAATCATATCGGCGATGCCGGCGCTGACCAGCACCATGACGGCAAGGCCGTGCAGTAGATAGATCGAAAGCGAGCGCTCGCCGAACCATTCGAGCAGCGGCGAACTGACCGGCAACAGGGCGCAGAAGCCCAGCACGCCGGCCAGGCTCAACGACAGCACCAAAAGCCGGCCGAGACCGGGATAGGCAAGGAAGGGCGGCGCGCTGTCGTAATCGTGGCTGCCGGTCAGCGCGGAACCGTCGAGGCCATTCAGCCACCATACCGCCACGATCAGCATGGAGAGCCCGAACAGGCACGAAAACGCGAGGCGGTGGCGCCTGGTCAGTGCCACCAGCGGCAGGCCGTAGAGGTGCCCGAGCACGAAGAATGGCAGGAAATAGATGGTGCGGGCCGCGCTAAGCGCATAGCCGACAGCGTCGTCATACCCGACGAAGACCGCCGCGAGCAGCGCCACCGCGAGCCCGGCGGGCGAGGCGAACAGCGGCAACAGGATGCGCCAGCCGATCAGGCTGGCGATGAACCAGAGCAGCCAATAGGGCGTGAAGGGCGAGTAGCTGTACCAGTCGGTGAGCTGGCCAACGCCGAGATAGATGAACTGAAAGACCACGAGCGGGAGGAACAGCGTCCACACGATCTTCTGGTAATCCAGGCTTTTCAGCGTCTCGCGCGCGAAGATGCCGGACAGGAACACGAACAGCGGCATGTGGAAGCTGTAGATGCCTGTATAGAGCATCTGTAGCAGGATCGAGTGCGTGGAGGGCTTCTCGATCAGGTGGCCGAAGACGACGAGCAGGATGCCTGCTCCCTTCAACGCGTCGATATGACCGTAGCGGCCGCTCCTTGATGAATTCATTCCGTAGTCACTGCATGCACTGCTCACGCCTCGGAGTTAGTGCATCGCAACGCGATTCCCACACGCCCAGCACGCGCAAGGCATTGTCGCGTTGCCGGTTGCGGCCAGCCTCGGAAGCCGCAATCCCGGCCATTTCATGCATTGCGGCCTCTGCCGGTGGCCAACTCGCGGGGCGATCAAAAAGGATAAAAGCGCGGCCTCGAATGTGACCTGCTACGGGTTGACCCGACCGTCCGGTGCCATCCTCTAGACCACGACGACTCGATTGGATGCAGAATAACGGGCGCACGGCGCAGCATGTCGTCCCGGCGAGACTGCGCGATTGTATTAGCCGATAGGGTACGATCTGCCGGTGCTTGCCGCATACCCATTCCTTGAAAGCGCGATCGTCTGAACACGCCCGTCTGCATAAAGATAGGGCAGCAGCACAGTCGTTCCTTGTCGGTCCGCCCCATGTATGGTTTCCTGTAGTAGGGCTTGCAGACCGAGGAACCAGCATGAGGCTTGTTCTCGCAGCCGCAATGACCCTGTGCCTGACACCGACCGCATCGGCTCAGGATTATCCTGGTTCGTTCCTGGGAGCCGAGAGCTACGGGCGACAGCTTGAGCGCTCACAAGGGTCTGCCGGCACGCATCGGCCGACACGCCGCCAAAGACAGAGCCACATGGCCGCACGGCCATCACAGGCTCGCATGAACGAACTCATGCGTCGGCTCAAGCCGGAATATGAGCGCCGGGTCGAACGCGACGGCAGCGTTAGCGCGAACAGATGGCTGCAACGCACCGCCTATCGAATGGGCCTCCAAGAAGGTCGCGGCGCCCGCCGCTGACGTTTCCGTCCTTATAAGCTGAGAGCCGGCAATGGATTACCGAACAGCAAGCGCACTCGATCTTACCACCATCTTCCGGGACCTGTCCCTTCGCATCGCCGACCAATACTCGGCCGCGGGCCTCAACATCGAGGACGCAAAAGACGAATTCCTGATGAGCCTGAAAGAAGGACGGGCTCACACTCTGCTGCAGGACGGGAAACCGCTTGCCATCGTCGCATGGCGGGAGATCGGCGATACGGCGCAAACCGCATTCGCGGCCCACGAAAGCTTCTTTTCCCGCTCGACCGTTCGTTTCTGCAAACAGCACATCAGGCGCATACAGGCCTTGTGCGGAAATCTGCCGGTTGATTCCTATAGCTGGTCCAGTCGACCCGAGGTGGCGAAATGGTTTCGGGTTCTGGGTTTTCGAGAGCGGGAACGCGGTAACGGCTTCATCATCTTCCAACTCGACCCGGTGTGATTTTCCCTCGTCCGCCGGACATGCCCGCTGCGCTGAAGCCAAGGTGACAAAGAAGCTGCCCGGCGGCATCGACGACTGAAATCAAGCGTATGATGGCAGGCGAAGCTGCTGCCTAGTAACCCCCGCCGCCACCTCCCCCGCCCATACCACCGGTTCCGGCGCCGCCGCTCCCGACACCGCTCGTGGTGTCCGATGGAGATTGCTGCATTCCGTTGCTGGTCGTGCAGCCTGCGACGCCAGCCATGATCAAAATCAGGATAGCGATCGTCGTGTGTCTGAACATCGGATTGTCTCCTTCCCTGGCCCAACCCGCACCGAAGAAGAACAATCTCGCGCCTGCATTTCTTCCATCACTGTTAAGTGAAGAGGCGGCCCGGTCGGCCGCCGGATCGGATGGATTATTCCGCCTCGCGGGGTGTTGTCCTTCCTGCATGTTCGCCAGTCCGCGTGCGGAAGGATCGTTCCCATGCTCAAGATTTCGTTGGCTGTCGCGCTTTTGCTTGCGACTGCGATTTCCGCCAGGTCCGACAAATTGTCCAGCCTTCACGGCCAATACATGATCGCACCGTCCTCTCGCATCGCCTTCTCTGTGGCTCAGCTTGGTGGCGGCGGCATCGCCGGCACCTTCTCGGACTTTTCCGGCACGTTCGATCTGCACCCCGACGACATTGCAAGATCGAGTGTGACTTTCTCGCTCGAGCCGGCCAGCGTGAAGGCCGCCGAACCGCGTGTCGAGAACTTCCTGCGCTCCTCGGCCGTTTTCGATGCAGCCGCCTACCCGGTGATCACCTTCCGTTCGACCGGGATCCATCCGGAGGGTGGCGATCGCGCGATCGTCGAAGGATCGCTCACCGCACGCGGTGTCTCGCGCCGCGAAACATTCAAGGCCACCCTGACCGGTCGACAAGGACGAACAGTCGCCTTCCACGTCGTGGGCGACATATTGCGCTCGTCTTACGGCATGGATGTCGGCACGCCGATCTATTCCAACGTCGCTCACTTTGACATGGTTCTGAAGGGCGAACGGAAATAACCGACCGGCGGGATTATTTGTTGCCGACCGGTGTTCTCTTCCCCGCGGACATAAGGTTCGCATCAACGATGAGGAAGAGGGTCCAGATCATGCGTTCTCTCATACTGGCTGCCGCCATGCTGGCAACCGCAATACCGCTCGCCCATGCCGACGACTATGCCGCCGGCGCGATCAAATCGTCGGATACCGCCAAGGGCGAGGTTCTCACCAATGCCGACGGTATGACGCTCTACACTTTCGACAAGGATGCGGCCGGCAAGTCGAACTGCTACGATCAATGCGCGACGAAATGGCCGCCACTGGCCGCCGCCGCCAACGCCAAGGCAGATGGCGATTACACCTTGGTGAAACGGAAGGACGGCAGCATGCAGTGGGCCTATAATGGCCGGCCGCTCTACCTTTGGCAGAAGGACAAGAAGCCGGGCGATGTCACCGGCGATGGTGTCGGCGGGGTCTGGCACGTCGCCAAGGAATAGCCGATGGCGCAAATCCTGGACGAGATCGAAGGCTGCGTCCCAGCGCTCCGCCGCTATGCGCGCGCGTTGACCCACAATGCCGACCATGCCGACGATCTCGTTCAGGATTGCCTGGAACGGGCGATCCGCAAGCGCGGCTTGTGGCGCCCATCGGGTTCGGTCCGTTCCTGGATGTTCCGGATCCTCCTGAACATCCATCGCAACGATCTGAGGCGAATGCGCCGGGCGCCCGTTTCTCTCCCGCTCGATATCCTGCCGGGCGATCCTGCCGGCCCCGATGCACAACCGGGCCGGTTGGCGCTGGCCGAGACCGCACGGGCGATGCAGGCACTGCCGCTCGATCAGCGCGAAGCGCTCCTTCTCGTCGCCGTGGAAGAGATGAGCTATGCCGAGGCAGCATCGACGCTGTCCATTCCTGTCGGCACGCTGATGTCGCGGCTGGCGCGGGGGCGGACTGCCCTGCGCCAGATGACGGAAGCGGGCGCACCAAAGCTGAGGTCCGTGAAATGAACCGCGAGCAGCGCAAGATCACCGAATACGATCTGCACGCCTATGCGGACGGCGTGCTGGAAGAGGCAGCACGCGCGGCAGTCGAGGCCCATATCCAGCAGAATCCCTCAGCGGCAGAGGACGTGGCCTGCTGGCGGCGTCAGAACGAAGCCCTGCGGACGCTTTACGGCAATGTCGCGGCCGAGCCTGCGCCACCCCGTCTTGGCGCCTATCGCATCGAGCGGGAAAGCCGGATGAAAGCAGGCCATTGGCTTCGGATGGCCGCCGCCGCCGTACTGCTGGTTGCGGCAGGCGGTAGCGCCGGCTGGTACGGACGCAGCGTTCTTGTCCCACCCGCGCCCGCGCCGCTCCAACAGAGTCTGGTCGACGAAGCGATGGAAGCGCACCGGATCTATTCCAGCGAAGTGGTCCATCCCGTCGAAGTACGCGCCAGCGAGAAGGACCACCTTCGGGCATGGCTGTCGAAGCGCCTCGACCGCACGCTTATCGTTCCTGACCTGAGAGCGGAAGGACTCACCCTCGTCGGTGGGCGGCTCTTGCCTGCGGCAGGCGGGCCTGCCGCCCAGTTCATGTATGAAGACGATACCGGCCATCGGGTGACGCTCTATATCGTTCCAGCGAAAGAAGGCCGGGAAACCTCATTCCGCTATGCCACGCTCGACCGGCTGGAAGCATTCTTCTGGACCGATGAGACGATAAGTTGCGCGCTTGTCGGTCAATTACCACGCGACCGGCTGCATGAGATCGCCACGCAGACATACAAGCAACTGGGCTAGGCATCGCCACGTGACGTAACAGCCGGGAAACCTTCGGCTTCGTGGCGATCATCTTTCACTGGACGATCGCGCTGCTTTTCTCTGGCCAGATTTTATCGGGGCTCCATGCCGTTTCGGCTCGATCGAGATTCGCATGGAAGCCTTTGAAAAGATTGGTACGGTTGGGTGGGCTCGAACCACCGACCTCCGGATCCACAATCCGGCGCTCTAACCAACTGAGCTACAACCGCATGCCGCAGCCGCGACGCGCGCGAAGCCGACGCCCGGGTCAATAAAAGCAAAGCCGAGTTTTTTCAAGGCCAATCGCCAAGGCTTCGGCGACCCTTTCCGGGGGCAAGGAAAAAGCGGGCAAAGAAAAAGGCCGGGGGAGGACCGGCCTTTAAACCGCGGCTTTCAGCTCATAGAGCGTCGGAGCCGCCACTCCGCGCGGCGGGAGGATACCGCGCGAAGGAACGCTTGATAACGCGTTACGCGACCTTCAGTTCCTTGAAGGACTTCTCGAAGATGTCCTTGACCGGCTTCACGACCTCTTCCGTGGCCTTGGCCGACGCGGACTGCAGTTCCTTCGCCTGGTTGACGGCCAGCTCGACGCGCTTGCGGAGGTAGGAGGTCTGCAGCTCGAACAGCTCCGAAACGGAAGCGACGCCGACCAGCGCCTCGAGATGGGCGAAATCGGTCTCGGCGTTGGCGCGGAGAGCGGCGATGGTCTTCAGCGACAGGTCGCTGCCGGCCGACTTGGCCGTCTCGAAGCTCGTCTCAAGCGCCTTCTGGGCGTTCTCGGTGCCGGTCTTGAACTTGGCATAGGCTTCCTTCGACTGCTCGACGCCCTTCTCGGTGAAGGCGCGGAACTGGTCGGTCGCCTTGCTCGCGTCGAAGCTCGGGAATTCGATGGTTTCGCTTACTTTCTCGGTCTTGGCCATGAAACTCGTCCTTTCGTGTTGCTCTCGCCTGATCTTGGCTGATCCTGCTCCGGGACGACACTGGATCGGCCTTCGGGGCGGCATTGGGGCCGGCGCTTGCTCCTGGCCAGCATATAGGCACAGTTTTTGTGCATTGCAACATTTTTTTTGCAATGCAGCATTCGAGCCGCGTTAACCACATGACCGAAAAAGGATTTTGACGGCTCCGCCTCTTTGTGGACGCGGTTGCGCGTTCCACTTATTAACGGAATATTAGCCAAACTGCGGGAGCAGATCCGGGTCAGCTTATGGGATCGAGCCAGTATTCCTTCATGGACATCGTGGTTCTGGATGAAATCCGGAGCCGCTTCGCCGATGGCGACGCGCTGGTCGTGCTGTCGGCCGATCTCGGCGAGGTGCTTTGGGCGAACGGGCCCGGCGCGCGACTCTTCGGCTATCGCGATATCGGCAGTATCATCGGTGCGCCCCCCAAGATGGGCCTGCCCGCCGAGCGCCAGATATCGTCGACGCCGGGCTATCCGCATATCGGTCGCGACCGGTCGATAGCCGTCCGCATCACCAACGGCTTCACCAGCCATGTCGTTCGCCCGCTCGCCTCCTGCATCGCCATGCCGGACGGCGAGAGGGCGATCCTGCTTGCCGTACCGGCCAGCGAAGGGCCTTCCGCAGACGCCGGCGTACGAGCCAAGCGCGCGATCGAGGGCTTTGGCGGAGAAGGTCAGTTCACGGCACTGGTGGACGGCGAAGGTAAGATCGTGGCCGCCTCGCCGGATTTCGCGTCTCTGGCGATCGGCGAGGCGACGCTTCTCGGCCTCATTCGGGAGGTGCAGGGCCCGGAGCGTCTGGCGAAGCGGCGCATTCCGGTCCGCACCCTCATGATGCCGGCCGGCATGGCGCGGCTGACCGACGAACCGGCAACACATCTCATCGTCGTCGTGGACGATAGCGAGGAGGCCGAGGAACCGAGGACCGAAGCGGCTGACACGCAGGCGCCCGAACCCGGGTCGACGCCGGCCGCTACGGAACCTCTCGAAGCTGCCGATCCGGCCGACGAAGCGACCGCAGCCGAAGACAAGCCGACAACGTCCGGAGATGCGCCAGCCGCTGAGAAGGCAACCGAGGACAAGGCGGTCCAGCATGGTTCGGTCGACCGCTGGTATTTCCTTCACGACGAGGAAAATAAGCGAGAACCGGAGGCTGCGCCGGTCGTGGACCAATCCGGCGAACCGGCTGCGGAGCCCGCCGCGACGATGTCCCCGCCGCGCCAGGCGGACCTTGGCACGACGCCGGTGAAATTCGTCTGGCGCACGGGCGCCGACGGCTGCTTCACGTCCATCTCGGATGAATTCGCAGCAGCGCTCGGCGATGCTTCGGCCGACATCGTCGGTCGCCCGTTCGTGGAAGTCGCGCAGGCGTTCGGTTTCGACACGGATGGCGAGATCGCCGGCCTGCTCGAACGGCGCGACACATGGTCGGGCCGCTCTGTCCTGTGGCCGGTCATCGGCGCGGACATGCGCGTGCCTGTCGATCTTGCCGCGCTGCCGATCTATGGGCGCGACCGCAACTTCGAAGGGTTCCGTGGCTTCGGGGTCGCGCGCACGGCCGATGCGGTGGCGGCACCAGCGCCGGAACCGGCCGCGTCGCAAGCCGAGGAGGCAGCAGCGGGCGGAGGCAAACCACCCTCGCCCGAAATCAACGAAGACGAGGCCGCCGCACCGGCGGCGGAAGAGACTGCAAAGGAAAAGGCCGATCCTTTCCAGGGTGAGATTCCCGCACTCGCCATCGTCCCGAAGCCGGAACGGCGCTACAGCGACAAGATCATCCGCCTGGCCGAGCACCGGCCGGCGGCTCCCACCGAGGACGGCCTGTCGCAGACGGAACGCAACGCCTTCCGCGAGATCGGCGCCCGCCTCAGGAAGGACAGCGAGAAGCGCCGCGACGCGGAGCAGCCTCATGAGGCCCCTGAAAAGAGCGTCGCTGAAAAAGAAACCGACGCCGACAAGGTTTTGCCGATCGTACGGGAAAGTTTCGGCAAGCGCGACTGGCTGAAATTCTCGGAACCGCAAACCGGGCAATCCGGCGCCGACACCGAAGATGCGCCGACATCGGCGGAGGCCAGCAGCACCCCGGATGACGCGGAAGCAGCCGAAAAAGCCGGCGCGCCCGAAAGTCTTCCGCCGGAATCCCCACCGGGCGAAGCCGGCGACACCGTGAGTACGATGGAAGCGGCGAACACCGACGCCGAGGATATGCCCATCCCTTCCGACGCCGCCATGGACGATGGCGTGAAGACGACGGTCGCCGGCGATGAAACCGGGACGTCAGGGGATTCCAGTCAACGAACCACGAAAGCCAGCGAGGAGACGGACGCCACCGAAGACGGCGCCCCCGCCAAGGAGCAGAAAGCAGCGGTCGAGCAAGAGCCGGTAATTCCTTCTGCTTTCGTGTCTCCCGATTTTGTCGCGGAGGAGGCCGCCGCGCAGCCTCGCCTTTATCAGGCTATCCTGTCTAAGCTGCCGACGCCGGTGCTCGTCCATTCCGGCGACGAACTGCATTATGCCAATGACGAATTCCTGCGCCTGACCGGCTATCCGTCTCTCGAGGCGATCCGCTCCGCCGGTGGGCTGGGCGAGCTTTTCGCCGACCCTTATGACGCCGAAGGCGAGGCCGGCGGCCGCAAGCTCTGCCTCAGGACGGCATCCGGCGACACAAGGCCGGTCGAGGCGCTCCTGCAATCGGTGCCGTGGAAGAGCGGCAAGGCGCTGATGCTGGCGCTCCGCCCGGTTGCGCAGCCGGCCGAGCAGGAAACATCGGCGGAAATCCGGCAATTTCCTCTCCCCCAGACCGCGTCTGAAACGAAGAGCGACGCCGAAACGAAGAGCAGCCCCGAAGCGCGGGTCGAGGAGCTCCGGGCCATCATCGACACGGCGACTGACGGTGTGGTGCTCATATCGCCGGAAGGGACAATACGCTCGATCAGCCGGCCGGCCGAGGCTCTTTTCGGCTTCGACAGCGACGAGGTCGCCGGCAAGCAGTTTGCCGCACTTTTCGCCATCGAAAGCCAGCGCGCCGCACAGGATTATTTGAACGGGCTGTCGGACAACGGCGTCGCCAGCGTGCTGAATGACGGGCGCGAGGTCATCGGGCGCGAGGCGCAGGGCCGCTTCATCCCGCTCTTCATGACGATCGGCCGCCTGCCCGGCGACAACGGGTTCTGCGCCGTGCTGCGCGACGTCACCCAATGGAAACGCGCCGAGGAAGAACTGACACAGGCGCGGTCGCAGGCGGAGGTCGCGTCCTCGCAGAAGACGGAATTCCTGGCGCGCGTCAGCCACGAGATCCGTACGCCGCTCAACGCCATTATCGGCTTCTCGGAGTTGATGATCGACGAGAAATTCGGGCCGGTCGGCAACGACCGTTACCGCGACTACCTGCGCGATATCAATCGCTCGGGCAGCCACGTCCTCGACCTCGTCAACGATTTGCTCGACATATCCAAGATCGAGGCGGGCGAACAGGAGATGAACTACGAGGCGGTGTCGCTCAACGACACGCTCGCCGAGACTGTCGCCATGATGCAGCCGCAGGCCAACCGCGAGCGCGTCATCATCCGCTCGAGCTTCCCTTCCCGGCTGCCGGAAGTCGTGGCCGATTTGCGCAGCGTCAGGCAGATCGCGCTCAACCTCCTGTCGAATGCCGTCCGCTATACGCAGGCCGGCGGACAGGTGATCGTCTCGACCTCCTACGAGACGAACGGCGACATCGTCATGCGCGTGCGCGATACCGGGGTCGGCATGAGCCAGCCGGAGATCGAACAGGCGATGAAGCCGTTCAAGCAGGTCAATACGCTGAGGCGGCCACGCGGGGACGGCACCGGGCTTGGCCTGCCGCTGACCAAGGCGATGGTGGAGGCGAACCGTGCCCGCTTCTCAATCAGTTCCACGCCGGGCGCCGGAACGCTGGTGGAAGTCACCTTCCCGTCGACCCGCGTCCTGGCGGATTGACAACACAACGCCGCAGCCATTTCTGCGTTCCGCCGCACAAGAAAAAGGCGCCTGCGAAGGCGCCTAAGATAGAATGCTGTCACAATGGGGTATGGGGCGAATTCAGCCTCGGGGACCGTTCCATTGGCGGACTTATCCCCAAGTCACCCGCGACTATCGGCATCATTTGTTAATAGATACTTACCTGCCCGAAAGAAATCTTACCAAACTGTTTCATCCGTGCAATCGAGGTAAATAACGCAGCAGGAAATCGTTAACCACGATGCCCATGCTCAGGCCTGCAATTCGGGGATATCCTTGTAGAGTTCGAGCGCTTCCGGATTGGCGAGCGCCTCCTTGTTCTTCACCGCCCGGCCGTGCACCACGTCGCGCACGGCAAGCTCGGTGATCTTGCCGGATTTGGTGCGCGGAATGTCGCGCACGGCGACGATCTTCGCGGGTACATGGCGCGGGCTGGCGCCGGAGCGTATCTTGGCCCGGATGCGCTGTTCGAGGTCCTTGTCTAGCGTCACCCCGTTGGCCGGCCGCACGAACAGGACGACGCGCACATCGCCGTCCCAGTCCTGGCCGATGCAGATCGCCTCGGCGATCTCCGGCATCTGCTCGACCTGATTATATATCTCCGCGGTTCCGATGCGGACGCCGCCGGGATTGAGCGTCGCGTCGGAGCGGCCGTGGATGATGATGCCGCCATGCTTCGTCCATTCGGCGAAGTCGCCATGGCACCAGATATTGTCGAAGCGTTCGAAATAGGCGCCGCGATACTTCGCGCCGTCCGGATCGTTCCAGAAGCCGATCGGCATGGAAGGAAAGGCGCGCGTACAGACGAGTTCGCCCTTCTCGCCGGCGATATGGCGCCCCTCCTCGTCCCAGACATCGACTGCCATGCCGAGCGCCGCCCCCTGGATCTCGCCGATCCATACCGGCTTGGTCGGAATACCGAGCACGAAGCAGGAGACGATATCGGTACCGCCCGATATCGAGGCGAGATGCACGTCCTTCTTGATGCCTTCATAGACAAAGACGAAGCTGTCCGGCGACAGCGGCGAGCCGGTCGAAGAGATCAGCCGCACGGTGGATAAATCGTGCGTATCGATCGGTCTCAGGCCCGATTTGTGCACCGCATCGATGAATTTCGCGGAAGTGCCGAAATAGGTCATCTTCTCGGCATCGGCGAAATCGAAGAGCACGCGCCCGTCCGGATGGAAGGGCGAACCATCATAGAGAAGCAGCGTCGCGCCGGAGGCGAGGCCGGAGACGAGCCAGTTCCACATCATCCAGCCGCAGGTGGTGAAATAGAAGAAGCGGTCGCCCTCGACGATACCGCAATGGAGCCGTTGCTCCTTCAGATGCTGGATGAGCGTGCCGCCGGCGGAATGGACGATGCATTTCGGGATGCCGGTCGTGCCAGAGGAATAGAGAATGTAGAGCGGATGCGAAAAGGGCAGAAGCTCGAACGTGACCTCGGCCGGGGTGAAGCGTGAAAGTGCTGCCGTCAGCGCCTCGCCGCGCGGCGTGGCCTTCGCCACCTCATCGGCGGCGCCAAGATAATCGACGATCAGCGCCTTGCGGACGCTCGGCATCCTAGCCACGGCCTGGGCGACCTTCTCGCCGACATCAATGCGCTTGCCGGCATACCAGTAGCCGTCCGGCGCGATGAAGAGAACCGGCTCGATCTGGCCGAAGCGGTCGAGCACGCCCTGAACGCCGAAATCCGGCGAGCAGGACGACCAGATGGCGCCAAGAGAAGCCGCGGCCAGCATCGCCGCCACGGCTTCGGGCATGTTGGGCATCATCCCGGCGATGCGGTCCCCGGCCTTCACGCCTTCGGCGCGGAACAACTGCTGCATGCGCGACACGAGCGCGTGGAGGTCGTCCCAGGACAGGCGACGTTCCACCTTGTCCTCGCCGCGAAACACGATCGCGTCTTCGCCGCCTTTCTTGCGTAGGAGGTTCTCGGCGAAGTTCAGCCTTGCATCAGGGAAGAAGGAAGCCCCGGGCATCCGGTCGCCGTCGACCATCACCCGGCTGCCCTTTTCCCCGATGACGCCGCATTGATCCCATACAAGGCCCCAGAACGCCTCGCGGTCCTCAATGGACCATTGGTGCAGCCGGCCGTAATCGCCGATGTCGCTTCCGCTCGCACGCGCGGCCGCTTTCATGAAGGCCGTCATCGGTGACGCTGCAATCGCGGCTGGTGAAGGAGACCAGAGCGGGGCTTCGGACATAACGGACCTCCGGAGAATGGATGCGCCGGTTATGCATATGGCAACCATCAAGGGCAATATGGCATCCGTGGCCTGTCGAGAATTGTTACATCCTGTTCGCAATCGTCATCGCCGGGCCACAATGACTTGAAATGGCATGACCGCCCCTTTAGCGCTCATATCCGAAGGGGCCAGGAACAATATGCCGTTGATTACGGTCAGAAGAACGATATGGGCCGCGGTTCTAGCGGTGTTCGCTGCCATGCTCCTGGCGGCCGCCTTGCCGCTGATCGCCTCGACCCAGATCGTCCGTAACAGGATCGCCCAGGAGATGGGCGCCTGGAGCGGCTATCGGGTCATTCTCGGCCAGGCGCCGGAAATCCGCGTATGGCCGAATTTCCACGCCACGCTGAACGACGTGACGCTGGCCGAATGGGGGACCGACGGACGCTCGCCGGTCATACGGGCGGAGCGGGTCGAGATAGACCTGTCGGCCATTGCCGCGCTGCGCGGCGAAGTGTCCTTTTCGCGGGTGCGGCTTTTCCGCCCGACGCTCTATGTCCAGCGCCGTTCTGCCGACCTTTATCTCCCACCGATGCCGAGCGGCGGCCGCATCGCTCGCTCGATCCAGCTTGCGCGCGCCGCCGTCAAGGCAAATCCGGCCAGCCCCGATCCGGCCGCGCTTGCGACCGATCCTTTCGGCACGATCGAGTTTTCGGACGGCCGCATCATCACCATGGCCGGCGGCAAGGAAGCGGAACTGATCACCGGTATCGCCGGAAATGTGAGTTGGGCGGCGCTCAACCGGGCGGCATCGCTTACCGCGACGGGCATCTGGCGCGGCGAGAACGTTGCCCTCACACTCGCCTCGGACCAGCCGCTGATCCTGTTTGCCGGCGGCAACGCGCCGGTCAACCTCGGCATGAAATCCGCGCCGCTGACGGTTTCCTTCGACGGAACAACGAACATTTCCGAGGGCGCCTTCGTCGACGGTACGGTGAAATTCTCCTCGCCGTCGCTCCGGCGCATGTTGGAATGGTCGCGCGCGGACGTCTCGGCCAGGGCGTCGATCGGGTCGATCTCGGTGAACAGCAAGGTCAGCGGCAATGCGCAGCGCCTGAAGTTCGACCATGCCGAAATCACGCTCGACGGCAATCCCGGCATCGGCGCGCTCGACGTTTCGATCGGGAGTGCCGTACCCGGCATATCGGGCACGCTCGCCTTCGATAGTATCGATCTGCATTCCTTCCTTGCCGCCTTCACGCCGCTTGCCTCGCTCGAGGACGGAAATCCCGGCCCGCCTTCGGGCGCCGGGCTTATCCAGGGCACCAATGTCGATCTCAGGTTGTCGGCGGTGAAGGCGACGGCGGGACCCGTGACGCTCGCCAACGTCGCCGCGACGGCGCAGGTGAAGCAGGGGCTCGCCGTCTTCGACGTATCGGACGCCTCTGCCTTCGGCGGCGATCTGCAGACAGGCGTGCGTATCGACCGCAAGCCGAACGGCAACCAGGTCGAATTGCGCTTTCACGCGACCGATATCGACGGGGCGCAGATCGCCAAGGCATTCGGCCTGACGCGACTGTTTCCGCAGGCGACCGGAAACGCCTCGCTGATGCTGAAGGGAATGGGTAGGGACTGGGAGACGGTGCTGGATACCGGCGAAGGGCAGATATCGGTGAGCTTCGGCGCCGGCAAGGTTCCCGGCATCGATCTGGCCGGCTTCATCAAGCGCGCCAAAAGCGCGGGCTTCTTTCCGCTGAGCGCGGTGGGAAAAGGCACGCTTGCCCTCGACAAGCTCGATCTCAAGGCGACCATAGCGGGAGGAGTGGCAACGCTCGACAAGGCCGAGGCGAAGAGCGGCGACCAGATCATTTCGCTTGCCGGGCTGGTGCCCTTCGTCGACCGTGGCCTGGCGTTGTCGGGGACGATCTATCCCACGCCAAAGCCGGCGCCCACCAGCAAGGATGCCGCCAAACCGGCCGTTGACCCGGCCCAACCGGCGGCCCCGGCTACCGACACGCGGCCAACCGCGGCGTTCTTCGTCGGCGGCTCTTGGAGCGCGCCCTACATCTCGCCGATCTATCCCTCGATGATGCCGGAATAGGCTTTTCGCTTATCGCTCCCGGTGCGTCCTTCGAGGCTCGCTTCGCTCGCACCTCAGGATGAGGACCGTTGGTGGCGCCATCCTCCCTCATTGTGAGGTGCGAGCCCGTGGACGAGCCTCGAACCATGCACTTACGCCCGCCGTGCGGCCTGCTCGTCGCGCAGGCGTCTTACTTCGCGGCGTTTGTTGACGATCGATGCGATGACGACGCCGGTCGTGACGATGGCGATCAGGATCGTGCAGACCGCGTTGATCTCCGGTGTCACGCCGAGGCGGACCTGGCTGTATATCTTCATCGGCAGCGTGGTCGCGCCGGGACCCGACGTGAAGCTCGCCACGACGAGGTCATCGAGCGAAAGCGTGAAGGCGAGCATCCAGCCCGAGACGACGGCCGGCAGGATGATGGGCAGCGTTATCAGGAAGAATGTCCTCACCGGCGGCGCACCGAGATCCATCGCCGCTTCCTCGAGCGAGCGGTCGAAGGTCAGGAGCCGCGATTGCACGACCACCGCGACGAAACACATCGAGAAGGTGATGTGGGCGAGGACGATGGTGAAGAAGCCGCGATCGAGGCCGGTCGCCACGAAGAGAAGCAGGAGCGACAGGCCGATGATGACGTCGGGCATCACCAGAGGCGCGTAGATCATCGCGGAAAAGAGGAGACGGCCGCGAAAACGCGTGTAGCGGACAAGGGCGATGGCCGCCATCGTGCCGAGGACCGTCGCGACACTCGCCGAGATCAGCGCAACGCGCAGCGTTACCCAGGCGGCGTCCTGCATTGCCCGGTCGCTCAGGAGCGCGACATACCATTTGGTCGAGAAGCCGGCCCAGACCGTCACCAGCTTGGAGGCATTGAAGGAATAGATCACCAGAAGCACGATCGGCAGATAAAGGAAGGCAAAGCCGAGCGTGACCGAGGTGATGTTGAAGCGGCTCCATCTCTGCCCGTTCATCGCCCTTCCCCCTGGGCGCGCGCCTGCGCCTGCTGGAAATAGACGATGGGGATAACGAGGATCAGGAGCAGGATGATCGCGACGGCCGAAGCCACCGGCCAGTCGCGGTTCTCGAAGAATTCCTTCCACAGTGTCTTGCCGATCATCAGCGTCTGTGACCCGCCGAGAAGATCGGGGATGACGAATTCGCCGACGGCCGGGATGAAGACGAGCAGGCAGCCGGCAACGATGCCCGGCAGCGACAGGCGGAAAGTGATCTTCCAGAAGGCGGAGATCGGCGTGCAGCCGAGATCTTCCGCCGCCTCGATCAGCGAATGGTCCATCTTCTCCAACGTCGAATAGAGCGGCAGGACCATGAAGGGCAGGTAGGAATAGACGATGCCGATATAGACCGCCTTCGTCGTGTTGATGATGATCAGCGGGTCGTCGATCACGTTCAGCGAGATCAGCAACTGGTTGAGCAGCCCTTCCGGCTTCAGGATGCCGATCCAAGCGTAGACGCGGATGAGGAAGCTCGTCCAGAAGGGCAGGATTACCATCATCAAAAGCGTCGGGCGGATGGTCGAGGGCGCCCGCGCGATGCCGTATGCTATCGGATAGCCGAAGATCAGCGTCAAAAGCGTCGAGATGGCCGCGATCTTCACGCTCGACAGATAGGAGAGGAGGTAGAGATTGTCCTGGGTCAGCCAGACGTAGTTGTCGAAGCTAAGTTCCTTCATCTTCTCCCAGACGCCCGCGAAACCATGGGCGAAGGAGAAAGCCGGGTTGTAGGGCGGCATGGCGATCGCCGTCTCTGACAGCGATATCTTGAAGACGATGAAGAAGGGGACGAGGAAGAGGACCAGCAGCCACGCATATGGAATGGCGATGACGAGCCTTTCCGTGATGGCCGAAGCGATGCGCCGCATCCCGCCCCCTACCGCGTCAGCACAATGCCGGCATCCGGCCGGAAATATATCCAGGCGCGGTCGTGCCAAGTGAGTTGTTCGGCGGCGGCGCGCCGGTCGTTGATGGAACTCGTGCGCACGATGCGACCGTCGTCGAGCCGGACATGATGGATCGTCATGTCGCCGAGATAGGCGATGTCCCAGACCTCGCCGTCGATCGCATTCAGACTCTCGTCCTCCGGCTTGGCGGCCGAGATGCCGATCTTCTCGGGCCGGACGGCGAACCAGGCTGCGGCGCCGTTCTCCGCCCCGGCCAGATTATCGATGCGCAGGCTTGACCCGTCGGTGCCGACGAGCCTCCCCGTCTGGCCTTGCCTGTCGGCCACCTTGCCCTCGAACAAATTCACCGTGCCGACGAAATCGGCGACGAAGCGGGTCACCGGCGCCTCGTAGATCTCGCCCGGCGTCGCCACTTGCATGACCTCGCCCTTGTCCATGATGGCGATGCGGTCGGCCATGGTCATCGCCTCCTCCTGATCGTGGGTGACGACGATGAAGGTGAGGCCGAGCTCGTGCTGAAGGTCCATCAACTCGAACTGCGTCTCCTCGCGCAGCTTCTTGTCGAGCGCGCCGAGCGGCTCGTCGAGAAGCAGCACCTTCGGCCGCTTGGCGAGCGAGCGGGCGAGCGCCACGCGCTGGCGCTGGCCGCCGGAAAGCTGGTGCGGCTTGCGGCGCGCGAATTGCTCCAGCCTTACAAGCTTCAGCATGGAGGCGACGCGCTCGGCGATCTCGGCCTTCGGCATGCGGTCCTGCTTCAGCCCGAAGGCGATGTTCTGCTCGACCGTCATATGCGGGAAGAGCGCGTAGGACTGGAACATCATGTTGACCGGCCGACGGTAAGGCGGGATGCCACGCAAATCCTGGCCGTCGAGCAGGATGCGGCCGGCTGTAGGTTCCTCGAAGCCGGCGAGCATGCGCAGAAGTGTCGATTTCCCGCAGCCGGAAGCGCCGAGCAGCGCAAAGAACTCTCGCTCGTAGATGACGAGCGAGAGGTTATCGACGGCGGTGAAATCGCCGAATTTCTTGGTGACGTTCTCGAAGGCGATATAGGGCTTCGCGGCGGGATCGTTCCAGGGAGCGAAGCTGCGGCGGATGCTTCCTAACGACGGCATGGCCCCTCCGCCTGTTCATCGTTTCGTCATCAGCGCGCCCCCGGTTGTCCGCGAGGGCACGCGAAACCGGTCAGTGGCCCGTGACGACCTTGGTCCACATGCGGGTCATGAGCCGCTGCGTCTTCGGATCGAGCGGCGAGGTCGTATAGAGCTTCTGCAGCACCTCCTCGGTCGGGTAGATGTTGGGATCGTCCAGCACGTCCTTGTTGACAAATTGCTGCGAGGCCTTGTTGCCGTTGGCGTAGTAGACATAGTTGGACGACTTGGCGATGACCTCCGGCTTCATCAGATAATTGATGAATTCATAAGCCTCCGCGACATGCGGGGCATCGGCCGGAACCGCCAACTGATCGAACCACATCTGCGCCCCTTCCTTGGGGATGGCATAGCCGATCTCGACCCCCTGCTTGGCCTCATCGGCGCGGTCGCGCGCCTGCAGCACGTCGCCCGAATAGCCGATCGCCACGCAGATATCGCCGTTCGCCAGCGCGTTGATGTATTCGGAGGAATGGAACTTGCGCACGTAAGGCCGGATCTTCAAAAGCAGTTCCTCGGCCTTGTCGAGATCGTCCTTCTTGTGGCTGTCCGGGTCGAGGCCGAGATATTGCAGCGCGGCGGGAACGACATCCGTCGGCGAATCGAGGAAATGCACGCCGCAATCCTTGAGTTTGGCCATCGTCTCGGGATCGAAGACGGCTTTCCAGCTATCGATCGTGTCGGTGCCAAGCGCCGCCTTGACCATCTTCTTATTGTAGCCGATGCCGACCGTGCCCCACATGTAGTTGATCGAATATTCATTGCCGGGATCGTAGCGGGCGGTTTGCTTGGAAATGAAATCCCACATGTTCTTCAGGTTCGGCAGCTTCGACTTGTCCAGCTTCTGGAAGACGCCCGCCTGGACCTGGCGTTGGAGGAAGCTGGCGGTCGGAACCACCACGTCATAGCCGGTGCCGCCGGCGAGAAGCTTGGTCTCCAGGATCTCGTTGGAATCGAACGTGTCGTAGGTGACCTTGATGCCGGTCTCCTTGGTGAAGTCCTTCAGGATCGAATCGTCGATATAGTCCGACCAGTTGTAGACATTGACGACGCGATCCTCCGCATGCGCCGGACCTGTCCAGACGGCGGCCGATGCGACGGCTGCAGCCAGCAATGCTTTGCGGATCATCGGGTACTCCTCATCTCTGCCCCAGGGGACTTCACCCACTTGGCCCGTCCGAGGATGGCGGGCCTTTTTGCGACGACCCTATTGGCCTTTTTGCAGTGCGACAAGCGTCGAATTGCCGCCATCCTCACCTCAATGGGGAGTGGGAAGACCGGTGACCCCAGGTTTGCGCGGGCGCGCGCGGCGCCTGAATTCGAGCGTGATATGGACAAGGACGGCGGCGAAGACGATAGCACCGCCGACCAGAGTACGTTCGGACGGTTCCTCGCCATGTACTAGCCAGACCCAGATCGGCCCGAGGATGGGTTCGAATGTGCCGAGGAGTGCCGCGAGCGCCGCCGGTATCAACCGCGCGCCGGAGGCGAACAGGGCAAGACCAAGCCCTAGATTGATGGCGCCGAAGGCGAACAGGAAGCCCATATCGGCCCTGGTCACGGCAAAATTCGTCGTCTGCGTCGCAGCCAGCACTCCCGCGATGATCGTGCCAAGGCAGACGGCCGGCGTCATCCGCACATGCGCGTAGCGGCGCGTCAGAACGGTTGCGACGGCGAGTGAGACAGCGATCACCAGCGCAAGGCCGTCGCCGAGGGGGGAAATCCCCCCGTCGAGCGAATCAGAGACCATTACGACGATGCCGAAGATGACGGCGGCGATAGCGAGCCATGTCGTCCAACCGACGGGCTCACGGAAGGCCAGCCATCCCAGCAGGGCCGCGATCAGCGGTGCGCCTGCCTGCATCAGCAGGATATTGGCCACGGTCGTATAGCCGAGCGCGACGACGAAGGCCGTCGATGCGGTGGCGAAACATAGCGCTACGACGATACCCGGAGCGCCCATTTCACGAAAAAGGACCAGGCTGCGCCGCACCCCGTCGCGCCACAGCATGAAGGCGACCAGAAACGCGATCGCCCACATCGAGCGCCAGAACACAACCGCCCAATGATCCGGTGTCTCGATGAAGCGCGCGATGGTGCCGCCGAGACTCCATAGAAGCGCAGAAAGGAAGACGAGGATGACGCCGAGACGTTCCTCGCGCGAGGCCGCGCCCGAAGAAGCGGCCGGCATGGCTGACGTTGGCGAACTTCGTTCGTTCATTCCTGCACCGTGCCGTCATTTTCCGTCGAGTAACATATCCTTTGCGACACTTGATCGCCGTTTTCGGCTGGCCTATCAATCCGATGCTGCTGGCCGGAAATCCGGCGTTGCAATTCACCCTGGGTTTACTTTCCGTACGGCGGCCATATCTCCGCCGGGCGACCCTTCGTTGCGCTCGTTGCGGATTTCGACTATCAAGCCGCGCTCGCCTTTTCTTGAACAGTCACTTCAGACCTCGATGGACCCGGCTGCAAACTTCAAGATCCTGATGTACAGCCACGACACGTTCGGTTTGGGGCATCTGCGCCGCAGCCGCACGATCGCGCATGCGCTGGTGGCACATTTCCCGAATGCCGAGGTCTCGATCATCTCCGGTTCGCCGGTTGTCGACGCCTTCTCCTTCGAGCCGCGCGTCAGCTATGTCCAGATGCCTGCCGCCAAGAAGCTCTCGAACGGCGATTACGCATCCGGTAACGATGCACGCTCCTTCGAACAGACGATCGCCGCGCGCGAGGCGATCATCCGGGAGGCAGCGGATCGGCTCGGGCCCGACATGGTCATCGTGGACAAGGAGCCTCTCGGCCTGGCGCGCGAGATGCTGCCTACACTGCGCATGCTGAAGGATCGCGGCGCCATCTGCGTGCTCGGCCTGCGCGATGTGCTCGACGCGCCTGAACTCCTCAACGAGGAGTGGGAACGCAAGCACATCACCGACTATCTCGAGGAACTCTATGACGAGATATGGATCTACGGGCCGGGCAGCTTCTACAACCCGCTCGCGGGCATAGACCTGCATGAGCCGGTGCTTTCGCGGACCCGCTATACGGGTTTCCTGCGCCGTTCGCTGCCTGATCTCGATGACGGGACGGCTGCGCGCTACGGCAAGGATTTCGTGCTGGTCACGGCCGGTGGCGGCGGCGACGGGCACGACCTCATGGCGGCGGCGCTCTCGGCCATCAAACAAGGGCCGGATCGCGAGACCCGCTATCTCTTCGTGCTCGGCCCTTTCATGACCGACCGGCAGCGCTTCGAGATCATGGCTCGCGCGGAAAGCGTGCCCAACATCGAGATCGTCGACTTCCTCGCCAATCTGGAAACGCTGGTGGCCAATGCGCGGGCCGTCGTCGGCATGTGCGGCTACAACACGTTCTGCGAGGTGATGTCGTTCGACAAGCGCGCACTTTTCGTGCCGCGCACGGCGCCCCGACGCGAGCAAAGCATCCGCGCCTATCGCGCCGAAGAGTTCGGCTGGGTCAACGTGCTCGACATCGAGGACGCCAAGCACGGCTCCGCCTTCCGCGCCGCCGTCAACCAGCTCACGCGTGGTCCCCTTCCCTCCGAGGCGGTCGCGCGGCCCGACCTCGACGGACTCAACCGCGTCTGCGCGCTTACCGAAATCCTGTTCGACCGTTTCGAGGCCGAAGCGGCCGGGCGCCTGCCCAAAGCCGCGCAGATATGAAAAGCTCGATCGCGGTGGTGCTGAAGTGCTATCCGCGCCTTTCAGAGACCTTCATCGCCCAGGAAATCCACGCACTGGAAAGCGCGGGATTCGATCTCACCCTGGTCTCACTCCGTCATCCGACGGACAAGAAGACCCACCCCGTCAATGACGAGATCCGGGCGCCGGTGGTCTACCTTCCCGAATATCTCTACCAGGAGCCTTTGCGCGTCTTCCGCGCGTGGCGGAAGGCGCGGAAGCTGCCCGGCTACCGCAAGGCGCGCAACCAGTGGCTCGCCGATTTTCGACGTGATTTCACCGCCAATCGCGGTCGCCGCTTCGGGCAGGCGCTGGTGCTGGCCGCGGAATTCCCCGAAAACGCCGGCTGGATCTACAGTCATTTCATCCACACGCCCTCATCCGTCGCGCGCTACGCGGCGGAGATGCGCGATCTTTCATGGTGCGCCTCGGCCCATGCCAAGGACATCTGGACCTCGCCCGATTGGGAGCTTTCCGAAAAGCTGGGCTCGGCGGAATGGACCGTGACCTGCACGGCGGGCGGCGCGGCCCATCTAAGGACACTCGCGGCAGCCCCTGAAAAGGTGAACCTCGTCTATCACGGACTCGACCTGTCGCGCTTTCCGTACCCTGCCAACCGCGTCTTGAGCCGGAACGGGTTGGACAAGAGCGATCCGGCTCGGTTGCTCACCGTCGGGCGCGCCGTCGCCAAGAAGGGGCTCGATACGCTGGTTGAGGCGCTGGCGCTCCTTCCGAGCGATCTTTCATGGCAATGGACCCATATCGGTGGCGGCGAACTACATGAAGCGCTAAAGGCGCAGGTGGGCCGGCTCGGACTCGACAGCCACGTGACGCTGCTCGGCTCTCGCGAGCAGACGGAAATCCTTTCAGCCTACCGCTCCTCCGACCTCTTCGTGCTGCCCTGCCGGATCGCACCGAACGGAGATCGCGACGGCCTGCCCAACGTATTGGTCGAAGCGCAGAGCCAGGGGCTTGCCTGCATATCGACCCCGGTCTCGGGCATAACGGAACTCCTGACCGACGAAGTGAACGGACTGCTCGTACCGCCCGACGACCCTGAGGCGCTTTCCGCCGCGATCGCACGTGCGATTCGTGATCCGGACTTTCGTGAAAGGCTGGGCGCCGCCGGCGCGGAACGAGTCCATGCGGAATTCGACCACAGGGCGACGATCGGGCGGCTGATCGCGCTCTTCGAAAGCATGGGTACCGGCGCGGCCGCCGGTCACGAAAGGGCGGCGGCGTGACGCGTATCCTCTTCTACGTCCAGCACCTGCAAGGTGTCGGGCACGTCTTTCGCGCCGCGCGTATCGTGCGCGCGCTCGTCGCCGGCGGCCTCGACGCCGATGTCGCCTATGGCGGCGAGCCGATCGGCGGCTTCGATATTCCCGGCGCGCGCATCCACTATCTGCCGCCGGTGAGGGCCGGCGGCGAGGTGTTCAATCGGCTGGAGGATTCCGAAGGCAACCCGATCGACGACACCTATAAGGAGCGGCGGCGGGCCATGCTGCTTTCGCTTTTCGATCGGGCGGCGCCGGATATCGTCATTACGGAGGCTTTTCCCTTCGGCCGCCGGCAGATGCGCTTCGAACTCCTGCCCTTGCTCGAACGGGCGAAGGCAAGACCGAACCGGCCGCTCATTGTCGGCTCTGTGCGCGATATCCTTCAGGAGAACGCCAAGGCCTACAAGGATCGTGAAACCGTCGAACTGCTCAAGGCTCATTTCGACCATGTGCTGGTCCATGCCGACCCGAACCTGGTAAGGCTCGAACGGACCTTTCCGCTGACGGGCGAAATTTCCGACAAGCTGCTTTATACGGGCATCGTGGCGCCAGAGCCCTGCCCTCCGGCGGCGGATCGGCAGTTCGACGTCGTCGTGTCGGTCGGCGGCGGCGCGCTCGGTCACCGGTTGCTCATGGCTTCGGCGCAGGCGAAGGCGATCTCCAGCCTGCGCAATGCGCGCTGGCTGATCGTGACCGGGATCAAATTCTCGGCCGAACACCGGGCGGAACTGAACACCTATATCGACGGCGGTGTGACGGTCGAGGCATTCCTACCCAATCTGCAGGCGATCCTCGCTGGCGCGCAGCTTTCGATCTCGCGGGTCGGTTACAACACCATCGCCGATATCTACCGGGCCGGATGCCGGGCGATCGTCGTACCGTTCTCCGACGGAATAGAGACAGAGCAGATCCGGCGGGCTGAACTGCTCGCCGAACGCGGTCTTGCCGAGACGATCGGCCATGAGAACGAGACGCCCGAGGCGGTCGCTGCGGCCATCGACCGCGCCATGGCGCGCCCGGCGCCGAACCGCTCATCCCTCAATCTGGATGGGGCACGCAACTCGGCGCAGATACTGAAGCGGCTTGTCGCCGGCGAACCGGTCGACCGATATCGCTGAAGCGTCGAGATTGCCGGAGCGCCTGCGACGGCGTAGATCGCACTTGAGTTTCAGACGATCGAGCGCAGAGAACATGCCCGCACGGATTGCTTTCTACGCGCCAATGAAGCCACCCGATCACGCTATCGCTTCCGGCGACCGCGAGATTGCCCGGCTGATGGTGACCACGCTGGAAGCGGCCGGCTTCGAGGTCGAAACCGCCTCACGCTTCATTTCCTACCAGAAGCTGCCGGACCAGGCGCGTTTCCTGGCTCTCAAAGTTGAGGGCGAAGCAGAAGCGGCGCGGATCGTTGCGGCCGCGCGCTGCGGACGCCGCACCGCTCCGGACATCTGGTTCACCTACCATCCCTATTGCAAGGCGCCGGACTGGATCGGGCCGGAAGTCGCGCGCGCGCTTTCCATCCCGTACGTTACGGCGGAAGCCTGCCGGACGCATCAGGGAAGCGACACCGACTGGCAGGACGGGCGACGAGCTGTACAGGAGGCGGTCGGCCTCGCCTCGGCAAATTTTTGCCTGAAGCCCTCGGATGAGGCCTATCTGCGCTCGATCCTGCCCGACATGAAAACCACCGTGCCGCTGAAGCCGTTTCTGGATGTCGCAGCGGTGGCGGCAGAGGCCGGGAATGTGGACCCGGCGTCTTTCTTTCCAGACCGGGCGCCGACGATCCTCACTGTGGGCATGATGCGGCCGGGAGTTAAGATGCATTCCTACCGGCTGCTCGCGGATGCGCTTGCCGGTATGGCCGGCCGAAGCTGGAACCTCGTCGTGATTGGGGATGGGCCAGAACGGGCAAACGTCGAGGCGATGTTCGGCTTCGCGCGAAAAGAGCGCATCCATTTTACCGGCGCCCTGCCGAGAAGGGACGTGCTCGGCTGGATGAAAGCCGCCGATCTGTTGGCATGGCCGGGCGTCGGCGAAGCGATCGGCATGGTTTACCTGGAAGCAGCCGCCTCCCGACTGCCGGTCGCCGCCTGCGGTGTGGCCAATGTCGCCACGGTCGTCAGCGATGGTGAAAGCGGGCTGTTGGCGCATGAAGCCGAGGTTTCGGCCTATCGTGAGATACTGCGCCGGATGCTCGCGGATGACGTTCTGCGCCGGCAACTCGGCGCGAGAGCCTTCGAAAAAGCAGGCCGCGATCATGACATCGGTCGGGCAGCGGCCACGCTGAAGGCAGCGATCGAGCCTCTGCTCGAATGGCCCACGCAACCGGCACGGCCTGCCCGATGAGCGTCTTCGATGATCTGGAACCCGAACTTGACCGCTGGCGCGGTCAGGGCTTGACGCCGCGCTTCTGGCTGCGCGACGACGATGCTATCCGCCCGACGCCTGCGCTCGACCGGCTTCTCGGTCTCATCCGCGTCTACGACGTACCGCTCCTTCTTGCGGTGATCCCGGCGGAGGCGACGGAGGTGTTGGCGAGGAGGATCGACGGCGAAACGCTGGCGACGCCGGCCGTGCATGGCTACTCTCATCGGCGGCATACGCCGGATGGCGTACCGGCCATGGAACTCGGCGGCGAGCGGTCGGTAGAGGAAATTCTCGATGAACTCAAGGCAGGACGCGAAAGGCTTGACCGCCTCTTCGGGGCTCGGCTGTCAGGCATCCTCGTACCGCCATGGAACCGCCTGTCGCGAGAGGTTGCCTTGCGCCTGCACGAGACAGGCTTCACTGGGCTTTCCACGAATTCCTGGCACGAGGATGGCGCGGCCCTACCGCAGTTGAACACGCAGATCGACATCGTCGACTGGGCTGACGGGCAGCGCGGGCACTCGCTCGAATGGGCGATCGGCGAGCTTCTGCGGCGGCTGGGACAGGCGCGCGAGCGTGGCGGTGCGCCGCTCGGCATACTGAGCCACCACCTCGTTCATGACGAACAGGCGTGGGATACGCTGGAGGCGCTCATCCGCGCCCTCAAAGAGAGGGGTTTCGTTTTCGAGAAAGCTGATGTTCTGGTTGAAGAACAATTAAGGCGGCAATCGAAGCGACTTCCAAGTTGATTCCGCTTTCTTTGTCAAACTACTGATTCAAAATAATTATCTGAAATCCCGTAAACGCCCGCTCACCATGCCGTATGATACGGATCGGCCGCGTCGCGCAGTCCGTCGCCAAGGAAATTGAAGGCAAGGATGACGAGGATAACCGGCACAACCGGCAGGATCAGCCAGGGATAGAGCGCCACGACATTGATGTTCTGCGCCTCATTCAGGAGCACGCCCCAGCTCGTCACGGGCGGGCGCAGGCCAAGCCCCAGGAAGGAGAGCGCCGTCTCGCCGAGGATCATGGTCGGGATGGTGATCGTCGCCGAGGCGATCAGATGGCTCATGAAGCCAGGGATCAGATGGCGGAAGATGATGCGCCTGGGGCCAGCGCCCATCAGTTCGGCGGCCAGCACATAGTCCTCCTCGCGCAGCGAGAGGAGCTTGGAGCGGACGGCGCGCGCCAACCCCGTCCAGTCGATCAGGCCAAGGATGATGGTGATGCCGAAATAGACGAGGACCGGGCTCCAGTCGACCGGCATGATGGCGGCAAGCGCCAGCCATAGCGGGATGGAGGGCAGGCTTTGCAGCACCTCGATGATGCGCTGGACAACCAGATCCACCCAGCCGCCATAATAGCCGGCGAGGCCGCCGATCGAGATGCCGAGCAGGAAGGAGACCGTGATGCCGATCAGGCCGATGGTGAGCGAAATACGCGTGCCGTAGATGATGCGCGAGAGGAGATCGCGGCCGAGCCGGTCGGTGCCGAGCAGGAAGACACCCGACGAGCCCTTGGCCGCGCAGAAGAGATGCAGCCTCGCTTCGAACAGGCCCCAGAAACGGTAGGGATCGCCCTTGCAGAAGAAGCGCAGCTTCTCGACCCTGTTCGGGTCGATCGGGTATTCGCGCTTCAGGATATCCATGTTGAGATGGTAAGTCGTGCCGTAGACGAACGGCCCGACGAATTGGCCATCGTGGAAGAAATGTACCCGCTGCGGCGGCATATAGATGTTGTCCACATGCCGATCGCTGAGGGAATAGGGCGCGAGGAATTCGGATATCAGGATCGAGGCGTAGAGCAAGACAAGAAAAATGCCGGAGATCAGTGCCGCGCGGTGGCGCTTGAATTTCCACCACATGAGTCGGAGTTGCGACGCGAGATAGATGCGCTCCTGGATCGGCGACAGCTTGTCGACCGATTTCGGGTCGAAAGGTTCGGTTGAGACGAAATGCTCGATCGGCGCGCCGTCCGGCGGCAGCGGCGAATTCACTTGCGCCTCCCCGCCTGCAGGCGGATGCGCGGGTCGAGCAGCGCCAGCGCAATATCGGAGATCAGCACGCCGGCTACCGTCAGCGCCGCGAGGAACATCAGGAACGATCCGGCCAGATACATGTCCTGGCTCTGCAGCGCCCGGATCAGGAGCGGACCCGTCGTCTCCAACGAAAGCACGATGGAGACGACGACGGCGCCCGAAATCACCGAGGGCAGGATGCCGCCGATATCGGCGATGAAGAAATTGAGCGCCATGCGGAGCGGATATTTGACCAGCGCCTTCAAGGACGGCACGCCCTTGGCGCGAGCGGTGACGACGTACTGCTTCTGCAGTTCGTCAAGGAGATTGGCGCGCAGCCGGCGGATCATGGCGGCGGTGCCCGACGTGCCGATGACGATGACGGGGATCACCATATGCTCGGCGATCGACCAGAATTTGCCCCAACTCATCGGCTGGCCGAGATATTTCGCGTCCATCAGATGCCCGATCGAGACGCCGAACCAGATATTGGCGAGATACATGAGGATAAGCGCCAGCAGGAAATTGGGTGTGGCGAGGCCGAGGAGGCCGAGAAAGGTCAACCCGTAATCGCCCCAGGAATATTGGCGGACGGCGGAATATATGCCTATCGGAAAGGCGACCAGCCAGGTGAAGATGATGGTGACGGTGGAGATCAGGATAGTCAGGTAAAGACGGCTGCCGATCACCTGCGTGACCGGCATTTCGTATTCGAAGGAATAGCCGAAATCGCCGTGCAACATGCCGAGCACCCACAGGCCGTACTGCTCGATTATCGGCTTGTCGAAGCCGTATTCGTGCTTGAGGTAGGCGATCTTGTTCGGGTCGACGGTCTCGCCCTGTGCCTGCAACTCGGCGATATAGGTCTCGAAATAGTCGCCGGGGGGGAGCTGTATGATGAAGAAGATCAGCACGCTGATGAGGAGCAGCGTGGGGATGGCGGCGAACATGCGGAAGATGATGTAGCGGATCACTGCGCCTTGTTCCCAGCTTCATCATACCAGAAGGTATCCGGCATATAGATGCCGAAATAAGCGCCCGGCGCAAACGAATAGACACCTTCCTTCGGCACGTTGCGCAGCCGGGAATTGATGACGACCGGCTGGTTGACGCTGTTCACCGTACCAATGGTGAAGACCTGATCAGTGAAGATCGAAAGCATCATCTGCCAGATTCCGCGGCGCTCCGCCGTCGTGGAGGACACACGCCAGGCATGGTAGAGGTCGAGCAATTCCTGCGCCTCCGGCAGGTCGACCGGCTCGCCGGCCTTGCCCATGGTCTCGGTGTACTGCCCCCATTTCGGCCAGTTGCCCTGCGCGGAGGAAACCGGTGCCAGTTCCTCCGGCGGGAGATCGGCAGTGGCAAGTCCCACGCTCAAGCCGCCCCACATCGAGATCAGCGTATCGCCGGCGAGAAAGCGGCGGCGCATCACTTCGAGATTGAGCGAGCGCTGGAACACCTTGATGCCGATGTCGCCCCAGTATTCACGCACCAGTTCCATGATATCCGACTGCTCGACGTTTCCGGCAAACTCGACAACCAGTTCCGCCCGTCTCCCGTCGGGGAGGAGCCGGATGCCATCGCCGCCCTTCTTCAGTTTCATATGATCGAGAAGGCGGTTCGCTTGGTCCGGATCGAACGCCGCCCAAGCCTCGTCATAGCTTCTTTTGTAGAGCGGCGAACCCGGCAGCACGGAATTCGCAGCTTCCCGCGCCAGGCCGAAATAGAATTGCTGATTGATCTCGTGACGGTTGATGGCCAGCGACAGCGCCCGGCGGAAGCGCACGTCGCGAAACACGCCGCGCCAGATCTTGTCGTTGGCATTCAGATTGGGAAGGAAGGCGACTTCCGAGCCGGTTCCATCGCGCCAAAGATCGACATGGATCGGGTGTTGCTTCTCCGCCTGTCGCAGGAAGGTATAATTGTCGAACCGGAGATACCGTCCCTGGAGATCGCTCTCGCCGGCCCCGGTCTTGGCCGGGATGATGTCGGCCGAGCTCATCGAGAGATAGACGGTCGGGATATAGGGAAGTTGACGGCCGCTGCCGTCGACGCGGTGGAAATACGGATTGCGGCGGAAGGTGAAGCGCTCGGCCGGCGGCGCGGTAGTGTTCGCCCAGGGCTCCAGTGTCGGCAGGTCCGGATTTTCGGGCCGGTACTGCCGCGCCATCACCGTATGCAGCGCAACCCAGTCGCGCATCCTGTGTGATGCGATCAGTTCCGCCAGCTTTTCCGGGTCAGCGTATTTCTTGTGAAATTGCTTCAGATAATGCGCCGGCATGAAGATGTAGTTCGGGCTGCCGCCGGCGAGCGAGGGCAGGAAAAGCGGATTGGGCTTCTCCCAGGCGTAGCGGACGGTCGTCTCGTCGATCACCTCGAAAATCGGCGGCTTGCCTTCGACCAGCATCTGCTGCGAGGGGCCGCCGCGCGACAGTTCCTTGTTGAGGGAAACGTCCTCCCAGCAATAGCGGAAATCCTCGACGGTGAAGGGGTGGCCGTCGGACCATCTATGGCCTTCGCGCAGATGAAGCGTGAAGATGCGGCCTTCCTCGACCTCGAACTTTTCGAGGATATCCGGCACCAGGTTGAGGTCGAGATCGAACACGACCAGCCGCGCATAGGAATAGACGGTCATCATGCGGATGTCCTTGTCCTCCGCCATGATCATCCTGAGCGTGCCGCCATAGCGCCCTTCCACCTTGTGCAACGGCGCCATATCGACCACGCGCGGGTTCCGCGGCAGGCGTTCGGCAAGCGGCGGCATGTCGCCCGCCACGACACCAGGGGCAAGATCGGGCGGCTCCTCGGCGGCAGCCGCACCGAGGCCGGGAAGCAAAGGCAGGGAAACGACCGATACGGCGAGCTTGGAAAAACTCCGGCGAGACCAGCGGCGCCCGCTCATGCCATGACCCCGCTTTCGGCGAAATCCTCATGGGCAAGCACGTAGTGGCCAGCGCCTGCCGGCATCAGCTTCAATTCGCTGCTGCCACCCGGGCGGAAAACCGGATCCCAGCTTTCGGCTTCGTCGATGATCTCGTCGGAGCGTTCGGGGAAATCCAGCTTGTGATCGAGGTCGGCATGCGGGACAGCGGCCAGAAGCTTGCGTGTATAGGGATGCACCGGATCGGCGAACAAGGCCTCACAGGGGGCGATCTCGACGATGCGGCCCTTGCGCATGACGGCGATGCGGTCGGCGATATACTTCACCACCGCCAGATTGTGCGAGATGAAGACCATGGTCAGACCGAGTTCGGCCTGCAACTTCTTCAACAGGTTGAGGATCTGCGCCTGGACAGAGACATCGAGCGCGGATACCGGCTCGTCACAGATCAAAAGATCGGGCGAAAGGGCAAGCGCGCGGGCGATACCGATGCGCTGACGCTGGCCTCCCGAGAAGGAGTGAGGATAGCGGTTGAGATAGGTCGGTGAAAGGCCGACCAGCGCCATCAGTTCCCTGGCAGTCCGCGTTCGTTGCTCAGCCGTGCCGATTTCGTGGATCTCCAGAGGCTCGCGCAGGATATTGAGGACGGTCGAGCGCGGGCTGAGCGAGGAAAACGGATCCTGGAAGACGATCTGCATGCGCTTGCGGAACTCTTTCAGTTCCTTTCCTTCCAGAGCGCGCACGTCGCACTTCATGGCGCCGTTGTCGAACCTGATTTCACCGGAATCTGCGGTGATCGCCCGCATCATCAGCTTGCTTACCGTGGACTTGCCACTGCCGCTCTCGCCGACGATGCCGAAGCATTCGCCCCGGCGGATATCGAAGCTGACGTCGTTGACGGCGAGCACGTGGGTCTTGTCGCCGACCCACCAGCTATCCTTCTGGATCGTGAAGCTTCTGGTCAGGTCGCGCACGCTGACAAGCGGCGGCGCGGCGCTGTCCATCACGCCCCTGTCGCGCCGCATGGATTGGGGGATGACGTGATCGATCTCGCGCAGGCTGACCAGCTTCTTCGACTTCTCCGTGCCGATCTCGGGAACGGCGCGCATGAGCGCTTTCGTATAGGAGTGACTCGGATGGCGGAAGATATGTTCGACCGAGCCCGCCTCGACGATCTCGCCGTGATAGATGACGACGACCTCGTCGGCCATGTTGGCGACCACGCCGAGGTCGTGCGTGATCAGAAGCATCGACATGCCGAGCCGCTCCTGCAGGTCCTTCAAGAGCCCGAGCACCTGCGCCTGCACGGTGACGTCGAGCGCCGTTGTCGGCTCGTCCGCGACCAGGAGTGCCGGATGGCAGATCAGCGCCATGGCGATCATGGCGCGCTGGCGCATGCCGCCCGAAAGCTCCATCGAATACATGTCGTAGGCGCGGTGCGGATCGGCGAAGCCGACGAGCCGCAGCATGTCCTCCGTCATGGCGCGAGCCTCGCCGCCTTTGAGGTCGCGATGCAGGATCAGCGCCTCTTCGACCTGGTTGCCGATCCTGTGCAGCGGCGACAGCGAGGTCATCGGCTCCTGGAAGATCATGGCGATGCGGCCGCCGCGCAGCGCCTGCATCTCGGGGCCGTTGACATCGAGAGCGGCAATGTCGATGGGCTTCTCGCCGCAGACCTTGTCTCGGAACCAGATACGGCCGCCGGTGATTTTGGCGACACGCGGCAGGATGCCGAGAATGGACTGGGCGATAATCGACTTGCCGGAACCGGATTCGCCCACCAGCGCCACCGTCCTGCCGGCGGGGATGCGAAAGCTCGCGCCCTTCACCACTTCGAGCCCGGAACGCTCGATGGTGATCGAGATACGCAAATCCTCTACCCTCAGGAGATCGGGTATGCCCGCCACATCACGCTCCTCCGAAAACACGCGGCGCTCGGGAGACGGCCCACCGAACCGGCTCGCAGGTTTTCGCAAGGATGTTATTTGCACGTCCGCGCCAGGGCAAATGCATTCGTGAACTCAAATCCATGCGAGTTGCCCCCCGTCCCAGCAGAGCACGGTGTCGTGGGGAACGGAAAGCGCCATTGCCTCTTCCCTCGCCAGACCGGCGAGCATCGCGGCCATGACCTTCATATTGCCGGCATGTGACACGACGAGCACAGGCCGTGCTGGAGCGAGATCGGCCAGAAAACTCTCCATGGAGCGCGCCAGATCGGCGTAGCTGTCGCCGCCATGCGCGTTGAAATTCCAGCGATCCGTCTTGCGCAGGCGGCGCTCGGCGGCAAAGGATGCCTTGACCTCCAGCGTCGTCATGCCCTCCCAGCGCCCGAACGATGCTTCCGCGAGGCGGGTATCGATGTTGACTTGGCTTTCCGCAATTCCCACTTCCGCTGCAGTCGCGGCGAACGTCTCGCGTGCCCGCTTGAGCGGCGAAACATAAGCAGCGATCCGGGCCGGCTCGACGCCGAGACGCTTGAAGTGTGCTTTCAGCTTCCTGCCGTTTTCCGCTGCCTGCCGCTGTCCCGCAACCGTGAGGGAATGGTCGCTGCGGCCCTGGAACCGCCCTTCGGCGTTCCACCGGGTTTGGCTATGGCGCATTGCGAAGATCAGGCGTTTGACCATATTTCCTGGATCGGGAGGACAAGAGCAGTACGGGCGTATAAATGAGGGCGCCATATCGTGCTATTGGAAAGAATATGGACTTGCACGCAATCGGAATCAGGACGCTCTTCCTCCGGCTGATGCTTTTCGTGGCCATCGCGGCCGGGATCGGTGCGATAGCACCGACATTTGCATTCGCCGCCAATCCACTTCTCAGCAAGGCCGAGGGCTCGTCGGGCGCCGGACAACCGGGATCGCTTGATTCTTTCCTCGAAGAAGCACGGAAGGCGGGTTCAACCGTCATCGTCGTCAAGCCGGGCGAGCCGAGGAAAACCGTGCATCCCGACACGATGGGCATGTCGCTTTCGAATACCAGCCTTCTGCAGGCGCGCGCGAACGTCTCCAAGATGTTCCACAATACCAAGCTGTTCGTGGCCGGCCTGCCCGCCATCCTGAAATCGGCGGGACCGGACGGCACGATGCTTTGGGTGGCGCAGGCGCTGGCGACGGCGTTCGGCGGGCTGATGCTCGGCACGTTGCTCTTCCGGACGACCGCGCGATGGGGCCGCGACCATTTCGGCTATGTCTACAATCCGAACGAGAAGCGGCGCTCCGGCAAGCTGCAATATCTGCTCGGGCGGGCCGGATGGATGCTGGTCTCGACCGCGATGATGTTCGTCACCGCTGTCCTGGTGGCGGTCATCTTCGACACCGGAGAGGAAGCGTCGCGCAGGACGATCTTCGTGATCGTCTCGACCTATGCCGGATACAAGATCCTGCGCCACGTGATCCTCTACAATTTCCTTGCGCCCGACGTTCCGGCCCATCGTCTCGTCAACCTTTCCAACGAAGCGGCGCACAGACTCTATCGGGACTGGTCGGTGGTTTTGGGCGTTTCGGCTTTCATCATCGGCATCTGCCGCTGGATCCAGGCGCTGGAACTCGACAACGACGCGCAAAGACTGGGCTTCATCATCGGCATGCTGATCTCGGCGGTCATGTTCGGCACGCTGGCGATCCGGCATCGCAATGAATTGTACGAGATGAGGCTCGGTCCGGGCGATCCGAAGCGAAAGCCGGCCTGGAAACGTGTGCTCGCGCTTTCGGTGCTGCCGCTCATCCTCATCTATCTGGCAGCGGCATGGTTCGTCAGTTCGATACGGCTGTCGCTTGGCCTGCCAGGCGGTTATCTGCTGGTCGGCGCGCCGATTATCGTCTTCGTGGTGGCGATTTTCGCCTATGGCGTCGCCAGCTACCTTCTCGAACTGATCTACGAGGC
Source organism: Mesorhizobium koreense (assembly GCF_031656215.1). Classification (NCBI taxonomy): domain Bacteria; kingdom Pseudomonadati; phylum Pseudomonadota; class Alphaproteobacteria; order Hyphomicrobiales; family Phyllobacteriaceae; genus Mesorhizobium; species Mesorhizobium koreense. The sequence continues at coordinate 4,830,129 of NZ_CP134228.1, forward strand.
CCGGGCAACCGCCTTCCGGCGTGAGCAGATCCTCAAATCGCTGTCCGAGCACCGGGCCTGGCGCCGGGCACAGGCAGCACAGGAAATCGCCGCGAACCGCAGCGAAGACGAACGCGACCTTCTCGAAGATGGCGAGGAAATGAGCGTTCACTCACCGGTCGAAAGGCCGAAGGACCGGCCGCGCGAGTTCCGGCCAGCCTTCAAGGATTTCTTCGAGAACGCCATAATGGCGGTGATCCTGATCGTTTCGGTCGGCGGGCTCGCCCGGCTGTGGGGTCTCGACATGGACAGCGAATGGGGGCACGCGCTCACCTCCACACTTGATATCCTGCTCATCCTTTTCCTGGCCGGGTCGAGCTACCGCGCCATCAACAACTTCATCGACACCAAGATCATCGAGGAGGGAGGCAGCCTCGACGATCATCCCATCAATCCCGGCGAGGGGGAGGGCGAGGCCGGGCGAGGCCAATCGCGGCTGGCGACGCTGCTCCCCGTATTCCGCAACGTCATCATCTGTGCGATCGTCGTATTCGCCTTCATCTTCGTCCTCTCCTATCTCGGTGTGAACGTGGCGCCGCTCTTCGCGGGCGCCGGGCTGGTCGGTATCGCCATCGGCTTCGGCGCGCAGACGCTGATCAGGGACATCTTCTCCGGCGCGTTCTTCCTGATCGACGACGCGTTCCGCAAAGGTGAATATGTCGATATCGGGCAAGTGAAGGGTGTCGTCGAAAAGATATCCATGCGCTCCTTCCAACTCCGGCACCATCTCGGCGCGCTGCACACGGTTCCCTTCGGCGAGATCAAGCAATTGACGAACTATTCGCGCGACTGGGTGATGATGAAGCTGCCGCTCAGGCTGACTTACGACACGGATGTCGAAAAAGTACGCAAGCTCATCAAGAAGCTCGGCCAGCAATTGCTCGAGGATCCGGTGATCGGGCCACTGTTCATGCAGCCGCTGAAATCCCAGGGCGTCTACGCCATGGAAGATTCGGCCATGATCGTGCGCGTCAAATTCATGACGCGGCCGGGCGATCAGTTCGTCACACGCAAGGTGATCTATTCGGCGATCCGCGAGATATTCGAAAAAGAAGGCGTGCATTTCGCCCACCGCGAGGTGACGGTGAAACTGGCCGACGGCGTCCATGCGGAAATCCTTACACCAGAGCAGCGTGAAGCGATCGCCGGCTCGGTAAGGTCCGTGATCGACGAGGAGGAGGCGAAGCGCAGGGCACTGCCGGATCCGGGCAAGGCGGCAGCGAGCGCGCTTTGACCGCTTCCTCGGTGGCTGCAAAAAGGACTTTCCCGGACCTCGACACCAAGAGCGTTTTCGGCTCATGCGCGCTCGATGAGGCGGCAAGCGAGGCATGGCGGCTGGCGACCGACCGCGAGCTACCCGCCGACATCCGCAAGGCCAACCGCAAGCGCATTCCCGCCGGACAGTTCGGCCCGTTCGACGTCACCGTCGAGAACCTTCGATTCCGCGCCTATCCGGCCGAAAATCGCTGTGACCGCATCATCGTCGGACGCGGGGCGCTGCCGGAAGGACAAGAGCACGAATTGCTTGCGCCCTTCCTCGGCAGCGGCGCGATCTTCGTCGATATCGGCGCGAATGTCGGCACCTATGCGCTATGGGCCGCAAGGCGGGTCGGCCCGGCCGGCATCGTGATCGCGCTCGAACCGCATCCGCGTACCTTCGCCAAGCTGGAATTCAATCGCACGGCGAACGGATTGCAAAATGTCCGCTGCCTGAACGTCGCTGCGGGGCCGGAAGCGGGAGTGGCAACGCTGCGTTTCGACGGCGGCGGCAATGTCGGTGGGGCATCGCTGCTTGCGAGCCAGACAGCGGACAGGAGGGCCAACGTAATGGTCGCCATCAGGCCGCTCGCCGATATCCTCCTGGAACAGAAAATCCTCCGTATCGATGTCATAAAGGTCGATGTCGAAGGTTACGAAGACCGCGCGCTGCTCTCTTATTTCGATCATGCGTCACGAGATTGCTGGCCGAAAACGATCATGATCGAGACGGTACTGAGCGGCCGCTGGGAGCGGGATTGCCTGGCGGAATTAGCCAAGCGCGGCTATGAGCGCGTTGCCGGGACGACGGAGAATGTCATCCTGCAACTTGCGCGGTGACGATTAGGCCATTTCGTCAGGTCAAGGTGCGTCCTTCGAGGCTCGCTTCGCTCCCACCTCAGGATGAGGGAGACTGGTGCAAATCTTCCTCATCCTGAGGTGCTCCGCGAAGCGGAGCCTCGAAGGACGCACCGAACATGAGCGAGGCCCAAACATCACGCCTTCCGATAGAAGGTATCGCCGACGACGAAGCCGTCGAGGCCGGTATCGCGCGCGTAGCGGGCGAGATCGGAGAGGCGGTTGATAAAGCCCTTGCCGTTGAAATTGAGCGAGGTGTTGCAGAGCACGCCGAAGCCGGTCCTGTCGCGGAACGTTGAAAGCAGCGCGTGCATGCGCGGGTTGTCCGTCTCTGAAACGGTCTGGGCGCGCGCGGAGCCATCAACGTGGGTGACGGCCTTCAATTCGTCACTCAGCACACGCTGGAAATAGAGCATATGCGGGCTCGGACCGTGATTTTCGAAGAGCCGGCCGAATTCCTCCTCCATCACGATCGGTGCGATCGGGCGGAAGCCCTCGCGTTTCTTAATCGCGTTCAAGCGCGTATGGGTTTCCACCGTGAAGGGTGCGGCGATCAGCGAGCGATTGCCGAGGGCGCGTGGGCCGATCTCGTAGCGCCCCTGCACCCAGGCGAGGACAGCGCCGGCAGCGAGCCGATCGGCGATTTCCGCGTCCGTGAAAGATCGCGCCTCGAAGCCAGAAAGATCGGCCTCATCGTCGACAAATTCCTCGCCGGCATAGACTGTCCACTCGATCTTGGCGTTGCCGGTCAGATGGAATTGCGCGTCGGCGGCGGTGCCGATCGCAGAGCCGGAATCGTTGGCGCAGGGCTGCACGAAGGTGTCGGCGAAAAGGCCGGAATTCCGCCAAAGGCTGTTCCAGTCGCAGTTCAGGCCGCAGCCGCCGGAAATCAGAAGTGGCAGGCCATCCCTCATTTTCCGACTGGCGAAATCGTGGAAACGAGAGAAGACCTCGTTCTGGAAACGTCGAGCCAGATTCTGGAATTCCCGCGACGCCAGCCCGATGTTGAAAAAGGGATCGTCGGCGAAATCGGCCTTACGCAAGGGAGTGGTTTCCGCATCATGCGCAAAGATGCGCTCCATAAGGCGGCGTTCCTCCGGCGTCTCGGCGCTCTCCTGACCGAAACCCGCCAGCGCCATCAGCTTGCCGGCATCCTCGCGCCGGGATTTTCGTGCATCGGCGGGATAGCCAGGATCGGCGAGGCCGTAAAGGAAGCCGTATTTGTGGCCCGGCCCGTTCATCGGCGTGCCGAGCTTCGTGACGTTGAGCTTTTGATCGATGCGATAGAAGGAGCCGATGACGCCTTCCCAGACCAGCGCGTAACAGGGCTCGCCTTGCGGAAAAGGCGACATGGCGTAGCTACCGATGATATGCGACCGCTCATGCGAGGAGGAGAACCAGCGCGCGCTTCTGCCCTGGAAACGCCATGGCCGCTCCATGACGCTTTCCGGCCCGACGCCGAAATAGCCGGCGCCGATCGGCCCTTCCATCGGACGGAAGGATTTCAGCCAGCCGGAGACGGCGACGACATCAGGGACGTCATCGGCAAGCGACAGGCCGCGCAGCATCAATTCCGGCGTGATCGGCGCATAGCGCGGGCCGGAATCCTTCTCCGCCTCGATCGACCAGGCCAGGACCCCGTCTTCGATAAGCGCGACGTGTCCGTCATGGCCCGGCTTGTAGGCGAAGATTTTCATGAGGGCTCCGAGGAAGGGCGGCGGGGTGAACAGGCAGTTAATCGGAGAAGTGCCGAAAGACAACTTCGCCAAAGTCGAGGCCTCACTGGAAATCGAACGCCGACAAGCCTGTCACCATCTCGTCGAGACCCAGCGGTCGGGTGACCGGCGGCTCTGCGCGGGCGAGACAGCCGGTGCGCTCGCAAAGGCGACAGGCCGGGCCGACGGGTGTCGCAGCGACACTGCCCTCCCGGCCTTTCTCCCCACCCGGCAGCGCAGCGCCATAGACGATCTCGTCACGGAAGCCGATGTCGCAGCCGAGCAGGAGCGCGGTGCGGCGCGGGCGCTCGGTGAAAGAGCCCTGCGGCCCCTCCAGCGTGCGAGCGATGCAGAGGAATTCCGCGCCATCCGGCATTTCCACGGCCTCGACCAGAATGCGACCTGGCTGCGCGAAGGCGGCATGAACCGGCAGCTTCGGGCATTCGCCGCCGAACCTGCTTTGCGGGAAGCCCTGCGCGCCGGCCCGCCGGAACCGATGCCCGGCATGATCGATCTCCAGCATGAAGAACGGCACCCCCGCCGCACCCGGCTTCTGCAGCATGGTCAGCCGGTTTGCCGCCTGCTCGTAAGAAACGCCGAAGCGCGAGCGCAGCACATCCACATCGTAGCGCGCGCGTTGTGCAGCGGAGAGGAACGGCCGGTAAGGCATCATCAGCGCATGCGCGGCATAGCGGCCAAGCTCGAAGCGGGCGAGCCGCCGCGCCTCGTCGGAGGAAAGCTTCAGCGCCTGGATTTCCGCCGCGATCGCCACACTCATGCGCATCAGGCAGGCCTCCATGGCGATCTCGCGCAATTGGTCGAAGACGGAGAGCCGCTCTGAAATGAAGAGGCGCTGCGTGTGGCGGTCGTAGCGTCGGCGCCAGTTGGGCATGGTGGCGACCGGCAGCACCCTGACCGCAATTCCGTGCTCACGCTTCAGCCAGGCCCTCAGGCTGCCCGCCAGATCGTCACCCGGATCGAGCAAGGCCGTGAAAGCCTCAGCCTCATCCTCTAGTGACGGGAAATGATTGGGCCGACGCTCAAACACTTCCCTCACCTCGTCGATCGGCAGTCGTGTCGCCGACAGCGCGGTCGCCTTACCCTCGCGGGCAAGCAGTTCGGTGAGGTCGGAAAGACGGGCCGCCTGCTCGCGGTAGGCGCGGAACAGCTTGACGATACCGGCCGCAGCATTAGGGGCCGCCTCGACTATCTCGACGATTTCCTGGTCGCCCGGCAATTCGCCAGCCAGTAGCGGGTCGGCAAAGACCTCTTTCAGCGCTGCGATCGAGGCACCGGCCTCCGCCTGCAAATCCTCAGGCTCGACGTGGTAGGCGGAGGCAAGCTTCAGGATGAGTTGCACCGTCAACGGGCGCTGGTTGCGCTCGATGAGATTGAGATAGGATGGCGAAATGCCGAGCCCCTCGGCCATCGCGGTCTGCGTCAGGCCGAGCGAATTGCGGATGCGGCGGATGCGCGGTCCCGCGAAGATTTTCTGATCGGCCATCCTTACCCTTTGACACGATTGTTACAGATCAGCATTTACGTAATCGGCAATAGCACTTTTACATTTTTTACATCGTTACAGAGCCCCTTCGTAAAAATCCATACAGCATTTCCCGATTTCCCTGCTTCTTTTCGCCAGCTCACTCGACTGTTTTGCGGCGCAATGTAAATGAAGTCACAGGAATATGCCATTCCTCCCGAGACGATGCCTGCTCAGCCGGGCGCAAGCGAAAAAGACAGGAAAGACGATGACTGATTTTTACAACCTTGTTCCCTCTGCGCCCGAAGGCCGCTTCGATCACGTCGAGCGCACCTATTCGCCTGAAGACGCGGAGCGCCTGCGCGGCTCTGTCCGCATCCGCCATACGCTTGCCGAAGAAGGCGCCAACCGGTTGTGGAAGCTCATCCACGAGGAGGATTTCATCAACGCGCTCGGCGCGATGACCGGCAACCAGGCCATGCAACAGGTCCGCGCGGGCCTGAAGGCCATATACTTGTCCGGCTGGCAGGTCGCCGCCGACGCCAATACGGCCTCGGCGATGTATCCGGATCAGTCGCTCTATCCGGCCAACGCTGCCCCGGAACTGGTCCGTCGCATCAACCGCACGCTACAGCGCGCCGACCAGATCGAAGTTTCGGAAGGCAAGGGCCTGTCGGTCGAGACGTGGTTCGCGCCGATCGTGGCGGATGCGGAGGCCGGCTTCGGCGGGCCGCTCAACGCCTTCGAGATCATGAAGGCCTTCATCGAGGCCGGCGCGGCCGGCGTCCATTATGAGGACCAACTCGCCTCGGAGAAGAAGTGCGGCCATCTCGGCGGCAAGGTGCTGATCCCGACCGCGGCGCATATCCGCAACCTCACTGCCGCCCGCCTCGCGGCCGACGTGATGGGCACGCCGACGCTGGTCGTCGCGCGCACGGATGCGGAAGCCGCGAAGTTGCTCACCTCGGACATCGACGAGCGCGACCGGCCCTTCGTCGACTACGACGCCGACCGCACGCCGGAGGGATTCTACAACATCCGCAACGGGATTGAGTCCTGCATCGCCCGCGCCATCGCCTATGCGCCCTATGCGGACCTCATCTGGTGCGAGACCTCCAAGCCGGACCTCGAACAGGCGAGGAAATTCGCCGAGGGCGTGCGCCGGCACTATCCGGACCAGCTTCTGGCCTATAATTGCTCGCCTTCCTTCAACTGGAAGAAGAACCTCGACGAGGCAACGATCGCCAAATTCCAGCGCGAACTCGGCGCAATGGGCTACAAGTTCCAGTTCATCACGCTCGCCGGCTTCCACCAGCTCAACCACGGCATGTTCGAACTGGCGCGCGGCTACAAGGACCGCCAAATGGCAGCCTATTCGGAGTTGCAGGAGGCCGAATTCGCCTCGGAGGCTAGCGGCTACACTGCGACCAAGCATCAGCGCGAGGTCGGAACGGGCTATTTCGACGCCGTCTCGATGGCGATCACCGGCGGCAAGTCGTCCACGACCGCGATGCACGGCTCAACGGAGCACGACCAGTTCCGGCCGGAGGAGAAGGCGGAATTCAGGCCCGCCGCCGAATGACAGATCGCGGCGGCTTTCCGGAGCCGCCGCTCCATTCCGGATAACGCATCGACAAGGCAGGAAGGAGAACACCGATGGGATCGATCACACGAGTCAAGGAACGCGCGGAGGAGCAGTCATCCGCCATGAACACCGATCAGCAGGCGGCCATCCGCATGCTGGCCAATGACCTTCATCGGCTCAACCAGTCCGTGATGAAGGCGGTCGAGGCGGGCGTTTCGGTTGAACTCGTCCGCTCCGCCCGCCATCATGGCGGCAATGGAAACTGGGGTGACCTGCTCATTCCGGTCGTAGTCACGCAGAGTGCGGCGTGAAAGACCAGCAGGCACAGAACGAATTCCATATCTTTGTGACGAATACTTGCAAATCTGTGCAACAATGGAAAAATTGCACAGCTTTGCAATTGTTTTTCGTGGAAAGAACTGCCGACATGTAAAGTTCATGCTTTGCGGTCAACCCTATCTTAACGGTGCATCGCTAGCGTCCTCAACCATACATTGAATCTATGGGCGGTGGGCGCAATGACGGAAATGAGTTTCGAGAGGCGCCTGGACCTTGGAGTGCGCGTAGGCACGGTTCGACAGTCCGGCGTTCAGGCCGTGAATCTGTCCCTCGCCCTGATCGTCTGCTCTTCACCGATCAATCGCATCGTTGTCTCGCGGATCGCCGAGCAGGCGGGGCTGAAAGTGGCCTGCGAAACACCGCAACGCGCCACGGAAGCGCTATTTTCGCAACAGCCTGGCCTCGTCCTTCTGGACTGCGGTCCCAATCATGAGGAAATCCACCCGATCGCGTCCGCCATCGTCGATCATCGGCGGGCCTCCGGAAGCAGGTTGCCGATGCTGATCGTGCTCTCGACCAAAAGCCTGTCGGCGGATTCGCCTTTCGCCAACATTGCCGATGCGATCATCGCCAAGCCGATCACGCCTGATGCTCTGCAGCCGAAGATCAAGCAGCTCGTGGAAGGCGCCCGCGGCAGCTAGGGTTTTGCCGCACGGGCCTTTCCTTTCCACACCCACGCCAGCTATACTCGCGTGTAGGGCAACTAGCTGGTGATGGATGGTTTCTGAGAAGAAGGGTGTCCGGCCTGCCGGCCGCAGCGCTCGGGTGCGCACGCCGGCTTTCGTGAAGAACGAGCGCGGGGTCCGCAACTGGAAGGAAGCACGCGGATGGCTCGAATGGCGCGGCATCGAGGACATCGAGTGCATCACGCCTGACCAGGCCGGCGTCGCTCGCGGCAAGATGATGCCGACGAAGAAATTCACCTCCAACACGTCGCTGGCGCTGCCTTCGGCCGTGTTCATGGCGACGATTTCCGGAAGATACCCGGAAGACGGAAACGGCTTCGCCTACCCGGAAGATGACGGCGACTTGAAGCTTGTGCCGGATCTCTCGACGCTCAGTGTTGTGCCGTGGGAGGATGACCCTACCGCCCAGGTGATCTGCGATCTCGTGCACCAGGACGGGCGCGGCGTGGAATTCGCGCCGCGCAACGTGCTGAAGAAAGTGGTCGCCGCCTACGGGGCGCTCGGCTACCGGCCGGTCGTCGCGCCGGAGATCGAGTTCTACCTGGTGCGCAAGAATCCGGATCCGGATTACCCGCTTACTCCGCCGGTCGGCCGTTCGGGACGGCCCATCGGCGGCGGACAAGGTTATTCGATCGCGGGCGTCAACGAATTCGACGAGCTGATCGACGACATCTATCATTTCTGCGAGGGCCAAGGACTGGAGATCGATACATTGATCCACGAGGAGGGCGCGGGCCAGCTCGAGATCAATCTCCGCCACGGCGATCCGGTCGCGCTGGCCGACCAGGTCTTCATGTTCAAGCGCACCATCCGCGAGGCGGCGCTCAAGCACGACACTTATGCGACATTCATGGCAAAGCCCATCCAGGGGCAGCCGGGCTCGGCGATGCATATCCACCAGTCGGTCGTGGGTATCAGGACAGGCGACAATATCTTCACCGCGGAAGATGGCAGCGAATCCGACGCGTTTCGCCATTTCATCGGCGGCATGCAGCGCCATGTACCAAGCGCGCTCGTCATGTTCGCGCCTTACGTGAACTCCTACCGGCGCCTGACACAGGGGGCCTCCGCGCCGGTCAACACGAAATGGGGATACGACAACCGTACTACCGCCTTCCGGGTGCCGCGTTCGGAGCCGGCCGGACGGCGTATCGAAAACCGCATCCCCTCCTCCGACGCCAACCCCTATCTGGCGCTTGCCGCCTCGCTCGCCTGCGGGCTTATCGGCATGCAGCGGAAGGAGTTACCCGATCAGCCCGTAGGGATCGCCGCGAACGAGGACGAGATCGAACTGCCGCGCGGCCTCCTCGAAGCGGTGGAACTGTTCGAACAGGACGCGGCGCTGACAGAACTTCTCGGCCAATCCTTCACGTCCACCTACGCGGCGATCAAGCGGACCGAGTTCGAGACCTTCATGGAAGTGATCAGCCCGTGGGAGCGGGAGTTTTTGCTGTTGAATGTGTGAGCGGGACTTGATGCCTTTCGGCCCGCCCTCTGAAACGTGCGGTTAGATCATGGCCTATCAGTCGCCCGTTTCGCCAGGCTATTCATGGTATGAAGATTCAGTAGAAGACCGGCCGACCTATCCCGTCTTGGATGGCGATCGCCGTGCCGATGTCGTGATCGTCGGGGGCGGCTTCACCGGCCTTTCGGCGGCGGCGCATCTGGCCAAGGCAGGCATCGACGTGACGCTTGTCGAGGCGCATCGCTTCGGCGATGGCGCATCCGGCCGAAATGGCGGCCAGCTCGGCACCGGGCAGCGGGCATGGGCGGAGGAACTGGAAGCCGAACTCGGCTTTACCCGTGCCAAGGCCCTGTTCGATCTCGCCGAAGAGGCCAAGGCGCATCTGCTCGACTTCGCGGCGATGAACCATATCGACATCGACTATTTGCCGGGGCAGATGTCGGTCGCGCACAAGAAGCGCTACGTGAAGAGCTACGAGGCACACGCCGCGATCATCCGCAACCGCTTCGGCTATGAGCACATCACCTTCATGGATGCACGCGAGACAGCCGAGCGCCTCGGCTCGACCCGCTATTTCGGTGGCGTGCGCGACACGGGTACCGGCCATATCCACCCGATGAAGCTCGCCATCGGCACGGCGCGAGTGGCCGCCGAGGCCGGAGCGCATCTCTTCGAAAACACGCGCGCCACCGGTATTTCCGCCTCCGGCGGAAAGGCGCGCGTCGCAACGGAAAAAGGCACCATCATCGCCGAAAAGGCGTTGATAGCCGTCAACGCCTATGGCGGTGATCTGGAGCCCGTGAGCGCGGCGCATGTCATGCCGATAGGCTCGTTCATCGGCGCGACCGTACCACTCGGCGAAGATAGTCCGGTGTTGCCCGGCTTCGAGGCGGTCGACGATTCGCGCTTCGTCGTTCGCTATTTCCGCCGGACCAGGGATGGCCGCCTTCTGTTCGGCGGCCGCGAAATCTACTCGACCACGGAGCCGGCCGGCATCAGGAACGCCATCAGCAGGCAGATCGCCGAAATCTATCCGGCCCTCAAGGATATCGAGATCACGCATGCCTGGGGCGGTTATGTCGGCATCACCATGCCGCGCAGGCCCTTCGTGCGGGAGGTGATGCCCAATATCATCTCCGCCGGCGGCTATTCCGGGCATGGCGTCATGCTGTCGAATTTTGTCGGCAAGCTCTATGCCGAGACGGTGGCCGGCAACCGCGACCGGCTCAGGCTTTTCGAAGAACTGAAGATACCACCCTTCCCCGGCGGCCGGCTCCTGCGGGCGCCGCTCCTATTCCTGGCTCTCAACTGGTATGCGCTGAGGGACAGGTTATAATCGGGGCATGGTAGCGCGAACGGTTTAGGAGGAAGCCCGCGGCCGCAAGTATATTCTCTCCGATGCCTATTTTTCGGAATGATTTTGCTACGGCGCGCCCTGCTCTTCTGACATGTTCCGCGACCGATCAACCCAGCTTTTCAGGAATACAGCCATGAAATGGTTTACCTCCCTCGTCGCCGCCGGTGCACTCGGCCTTCTAGCGGCACTCCCCGTACAGGCGGCATCCCTCGACAAGATCAAGGAAGCTGGCGTCTTCCGTATCGGCACGGAAGGTACCTACGCGCCTTTCACCTACCATGATTCTTCTAACCAACTCGTCGGCTTCGATGTCGAGATCGGCCGGGCAATTGCCGAGAAACTAGGCGTCAAAGCCCAATTTCTCGAAGGCAAATGGGACGGGCTGATCGCCGGGCTAGACGGTGACCGCTACGACGCCGTCATCAACCAGGTAGGCATCACGGAAGCGCGCAAGAAGAAATACGACTTCTCCGATCCTTATATCGCGTCGAAGGCGGTTCTGATCGTGCGCGGCGACAATTCGGAAATCCACGGCTTCGCCGATCTCAAAGGCAAGAAGTCGGCGCAGACGCTGACCTCGAACTTCGGCAAGCTGGCGGAACAGAGCGGCGCTGAACTGGTCGGCACCGACGGTTTCGACCAGTCGATCCAACTCGTGCTCAATGGCCGCGCCGACGCCACTATTAACGATAGCCTCTCCTTCCTCGACTTCAAGAAGCACAAGCCCGACGCGAATGTGAAGATCGTCGCGCAGGAGGCGAACGCCGATCATTCCGGCGTCATCATCGCCAAGGGCGAGCCGAAACTTCTGGCAGCTATCAACAAGGCGCTCGCGGACATCAAGGCCGACGGCACCTACCAGAAGATCGCAGACAAATATTTCGGGCAGGACGTCTCCAACTAACGGCGCCGGCCGCCCGACTGCCCTCGCATTGACCGCCGCACGGAACGGCCGCAAGGTCGCCCGTGCGGCTTTTCCCTGTTGCCGTGCCTTTCCTTGAGGAGCGCGTATGCTGCCCCATTGGCTCCAACTGATGATCGAATCGCTCGGCCCTCTGCTGTGGGCAGCGATCAAATTCACGGCGCCGCTGACGCTGCTTTCCTTCGCGCTCGGCCTGATCCTCGGGCTCGTTGTAGCGCTTATCCGCCTATTCGGACCCCGTCCGCTGGTTCCCGTCGTGCGTTTCTATGTCTGGATCATTCGCGGCACGCCGCTCCTGGTGCAGCTATTCCTCATCTTCTATGGCCTGCCCTCGGTCGGCATCGTGCTCGACGCTTTCCCCGCAGCCCTGATCGGCTTTACGCTCAACGTGGGCGCCTATACGTCGGAGATCATCCGGGCGGTGATTGCGTCGGTGCCACGCGGACAGTGGGAGGCGGCCTATTCGATCGGCATGACATGGCGGCAGGCCATGCAGCGCACGATCCTTCCGCAGGCGGCGCGCGTCGCCGTGCCGCCGCTTTCCAACACCTTCATCTCGCTGGTAAAGGATACTTCGCTTGCCGCCGCGATCACCGTGCCGGAACTTTTCCAGGCGGCACAGCGCATCGTCGCCACCACCTACGAACCGCTGATACTCTATATAGAGGCGGCGCTTATCTATCTGGTGATGAGTTCGGTGCTTTCCTCGCTGCAGACGAAGCTGGAAGCCCGGCTCGGGCGCTATGGCGGCTATATCGAGGCGCGCTCATGATCGGGCTCACCAAAATCGAGAAGCGCTTCGGCGACCTTCTGGTGCTGAAAGGCATCACGCAAAATTTCCGCGAAGGAAGCGTGACGGCGCTGATCGGACCGTCCGGCGGCGGCAAGAGCACGCTTCTGCGCTGCATCAACCTGCTCGAAATCCCGACCTCCGGCACGGTGCGCATCGGCGAGGACAAGATAGAATTCCACCCCGGTGGCAAGGTCTCCACGGCGGCGATCCAGAAGCTTCGTCGGCAGACCGGCATGATCTTCCAGAATTTCCAGCTCTTCCCCCATCGCACCGCGATCGAGAATGTCATGGAAGGATTGGTCGTCGTGCTGCGCTGGCCGAAGGAGAAAGCAAGGCTGCGGGCGCTCGAACTCCTCGACAAGGTCGGGATGCGCGAGAAGGCCGACGCCTGGCCGGCCAATCTTTCCGGCGGCCAGCAGCAGCGCGTCGCAATCGCCAGAGCGCTCGCGCCCTCGCCGCGCGTGCTTCTTTGCGACGAGCCGACATCGGCGCTTGATCCCGAACTTGCCGAGGAGGTGGTCGAGGTGCTCAGCCAGCTTGCGCGCGAGGGCACGACCATGGTGATGGCCACCCACGATTTGCGGCTCGCCTCAAGCGTCGCCGACGAAGTGGTGTTCCTCGATCAGGGCGAGGTAGTAGAGACCGGCCCGGCACGCGAACTCTTCGACAACCCGCAGCGCCAGCGCACCAAGCGCTTCATCGCCTCGCTCAGGCAGGAGCAAGCGGCACAGGCCGGATAGCGCCGTCTGGATCAGATGCAGCGGCCGCCATCGACCTCCAGCGCGACGCCGGTGATGAATTCCGCCTCATCGGAGGCGAGCCAGAGTGCTGCGTTGGCGATGTCGAGCGGCGTGGACAGCCGGCCAAGCGGGATAGAGGCGCGGAAGAGCGCCCGCTTCTCGGGCGTGTCCTCGCCCATGAACTGCGCCAGCATGCCGGTCTCACCGGCCACGGGGCAGAGGCAGTTGACGCGGATGTTCTTCGGCGCAAGCTCGACCGCCATCGACTTCGTCGCGGTGATCGCCCAGCCCTTGGAAGCGTTGTACCAGGCAAGCCCCGGCCGCGGTCTCAGGCCCGCCGTGGAGGCGGTGGTGATGATGGAACCACCGCCCTGCTTCTCCATGACCGGAACGACCGCAAGCGCGGCGAGATAGATCGCCTTCATGTTTACTGCCACGATCGTGTCGAAGGTCTTCTCGTCGACCTTCAGCATGTCGCCGTTGCGGTGCGTGTAGCCGGCATTGTTGACCATGATATCGAGGCGACCGAAACGGTCGATCGCCAGCTTGACCATAGCGTCGACATCGGCGCGGTTGGAAACGTCGGCCTTGCACGCGACCGCGGCCGCGCCGATTTCGCCGGCGACGCGGTCGGCACCTGAGGCGTTCAGATCCGCCACGACCACCTTGGCGCCCTCTTGGGCGAAGCGCTTCGCCATGCCTTCGCCGAAACCCGACGCCGCGCCGGTGATGACTGCAACTTTACCCTTGAGACGATCCATGCGTGTCTTCCTACCCTACCTGTTCAACTCGGCGCCTGCCGCAGCTTCGAGTGCCTGCAAATGATCCTGCACTGTCGCCCATAACATACCCGGCAGGACATCCTCATAGGCATGTCGATATACATTTCCTGCACCAGCGATGCGCGATCATTGGACCTCGGAGTGGCGACGTTTCACATCATCGGGCAGACGGCGAGAGGCCTCCGAAACGATCTCCAGACAACGGGTCACCGCATAGCGGGTACGCTCGTCTGCAACAAAATCATCAAATCATCGTAAGACATTCCGTCGACGAAGCGGCGCGCAAGCTCGATATGATAGGCAATCGTCTTCAGGACGCGCTGCGTATCGCTAGAAGGCATGTATGACCTTGTTGAGCGCCTCAGCCTTGACGTAAGGCTTGAGGCCCTCCCGGTTGACCACATCCACCGGGACATCAAACAGGCCGGCAATATACTCTTTCAACCCTACATAATCGAAAACGCTGAGGTGCGATCGCGGATCAAGGTCGATCATAAGATCGAGATCGCTGTCAGACCGCGCCTCTCCACGCGCTACGGAACCGAACAGGGCAATATGTGCGACACCCTGCTCATTCAACTCCCGCCGATGCTGCCGCAACGTGGCTATGATCCGATCAGCTTCCATGACCTCTAAAAGTATACCGGAAGCTTCTTTTCTTCAAATGCCGTATCATCCGTGGTTGAAGACGATCGTCTTGGTCGCCGACATGTCGTAGAGCGCCTCGAAACCCTTTTCGCGGCCGTGGCCGGAGCGCTTGAAGCCGCCGAAGGGAAGTTCGATCCCACCGCCGGCGCCATAGCCGTTGACGAAGACCTGGCCGGCGCGGACCTTCTTGGCAACACGGTGCTGGCGTGCACCGTCCTTCGTCCAGACGCCGGCGACAAGTCCGTATTCTGTGTCGTTCGCGAGGTGGATCGCCTCGGCCTCGCCTTCGAACGGGAACAGCGTCAGAACCGGACCGAATACTTCCTCCTGCGCGATCGCTGCATCTGGATCTACGGCGCCGAACAGCGCGGGCCGCACGTAATAGCCGCCTGAAGGCGCAGCGGGATCAATGGAGCCTTCGGCCAGAACCGGGACACCGGCTTCACGCGCCGCCGCGACGTAGCCTTCGACGCGCTCCTTCTGCTTAGGATTGATCATGGAGCCGAGATCGCGGTCGGCGTCATGCGGCGCGGCAACCAGTTTCGAGAAGCGCTCCGCTAGCGCGCCTGCAACCTTCTCGTAAATCGGCTTTTCGATCAGGATGCGGCTGCCGGCCGAGCAGGTCTGGCCGCCATTCTGGATGATGGCGTTGACCAGCACCGGCAGCGCAGCTTCGATATCCGCGTCTGCGAAGACGATCTGCGGCGACTTGCCGCCGAGTTCCATGGTGACGCCGCGATTGTTGATCGCCGCCGCCTGCTGGATCGCGGTGCCGGTGAGGGGTGAACCGGTGAAGGTCACGTAGTCCACGTCCGGATGCGCCGAAAGTTCGGCGCCCGCGTCCCGGCCGTAGCCGGTGATGACGTTCAGCACACCTGCCGGAATGCCGGCTTCCAGCGCCAGTTCAGCGACGCGGAGCGCGGTCAGCGAGGCGTCCTCCGCCGGCTTGACCACCAGCGTATTCCCCATAGCAAGTGCCGCGCCGACGACGCGCGCAGTGATCTGCAGCGGATAGTTCCACGGTACGATGCCGGCGACGACGCCGTGCGGCTCGCGCAGGGTCAAGGCGGTGAACCCTTCAAGGAAAGGGATGGTATCACCATGGATCTTGTCGCCGGCGCCGCCATAGAATTCGTAATAACGCATGGTGGCGGTGACGTCGGCCTTGCCCTGGCGGATCGGCTTGCCGGTGTCGCGCGATTCCAGCGCCGCCAGTTCCTCGCCGTTCTTCTCGACAAGCTGGAAAAGCCGGGTGAGGCAGCGGCCGCGCTCGACCGCCGGCATACGGCCCCATGGCCCTTCCTCGAAGGCACGGCGCGCAGCCTTCACCGCGCGGTCGACATCCGCTTCGCCGGAGGCCGGGATGGAGGCGAACACCTTGCCGTCGGACGGTGAAGCCACGTCGATGCGCTGGCCGGAAAGCGAGTCGACCGGCTTGCCATCGACGATCTGCATGAAGGCGAGGCCTTCGGCCACGGTACGTGAAAGATGAGCGCCCATCCTGGCATTTCTCCTTGCTTCTGTGGCAGCGTCGCACCAAGTTTGACCGCATGTGCGAATACGCCGGACATTCCACCGCGTCCGTGAAACGCCTCCCCATTCGCCCTGTCAAGGCTACGGCAGACTCAATGTCGCACTGGCTAAATTAAATCGATTAGATTATAGGACGGCATCGCTTTGCGATCGCCATGCAGATGGACAGACAATGACCAGCCAAACCATCCCCGTCGAACCCTTCGATTTCATCGTTTTCGGCGGCACGGGCGACCTCGCCGAGCGCAAGCTTCTGCCAGCGCTTTATCAACGACAGATCGCCGGCCAGTTTTCCGAGCCGACACGCATCATCGGCGTCTCGCGCTCGAAGATGTCAGACAAGGCCTATCGGGAATTCGCCGAGAAGGCGATCATCGAGCATGTCGACGCCAGGGAGATCGACAAGAAGGCGCTGGCGAGCTTTCTCGACCGCCTCTCCTGGGTATCGGCGGACGCCACCTCCGGCACGGGCTTCGACGACTTGAAGAAGGCCGTCGGCAAGAGCGAATGCATCCGCGTCTTCTATATGGCAGTGGCGCCGACGATCTTCGGCGAGATCGCCGCGAAGCTGAAATCGCATAGCCTTCTGACGCCGAATGCACGCATCGTCGTGGAAAAGCCGATCGGCCGGGACCTCACGTCCGCCAAGGCGTTGAACGACGCTATCGGCAAGGTCTTCGACGAGCAGCAGATCTTCCGCATCGACCATTATCTCGGCAAGGAGACGGTGCAGAATTTGATGGTTCTGCGCTTCGGCAACGCGCTCTACGAGCCGCTGTGGAACAATGCTCATATCGACCATGTACAGATCACCGTCGCCGAGACGGTGGGGCTGGAAGGCCGCGCCGGCTATTACGACAAGGCCGGCGCGTTACGCGACATGGTGCAGAACCACATGCTGCAGCTTCTCTGTCTCGTCGCGATGGAGCCGCCGGCATCGATGGACGCGGACTCCGTGCGCGACGAAAAGATGAAGATCCTCCGCGCGCTGAAGCATATCGAGAACGGCAACGCGCAAAAGAACACCGTGCGCGGCCAATACCGCGCCGGCGCTTCGGCCGACGGGCCCGTAAAAGGCTACCTCGAAGAGCTCGGCAACAACGAAAGCGACACGGAAACCTTCGTCGCCATCAAGGCTGAAATCGAGAACTGGCGCTGGGCCGGCGTGCCCTTCTATCTCCGTACCGGCAAGCGGCTCGCGGCGCGCGTTTCGGAAATCGTCATCGAGTTCAAGCAGATACCGCATTCGATCTTCGGCGAGGGAGCAGGCAAGCTGGTCGCCAACCAGCTTGTCATCCGCCTGCAGCCCGGCGAAGGCGTCAAGCAGTGGATCATGATCAAGGATCCGGGTCCGGGCGGCATGCGGCTGAGGCACGTGCCGCTCGACATGAGCTTCGCTCAGGCCTTCGAGGTGCGCAATCCGGACGCCTATGAGCGACTGATCATGGACGTGGTGCGCGGCAACCAGACGCTGTTCATGCGCCGCGACGAGGTCGAGGCAGCATGGAACTGGATCGACACGATCCAGGCGGCCTGGGAAGACACACAGCAGCAGGCCCAGGGCTACACGGCCGGCACGTGGGGGCCATCGGCCTCCATAGCGCTCATCGAGCGCGACGGCCGCACCTGGCACGAGAGCAACTGAGGCGGGCAGAGATATGATCGCGCCCCAGCACCATTGGCACGAATTCGCGACGCCCGGCACGCTGGCGAATACGTTCGCCCGCCGTATCGCCGATGTGCTAACCGAGGCAGTCAAGGCGCGCGGCAAGGCGCTGCTCGCCGTCTCAGGCGGGACGACGCCGGTCCATCTCTTCAAGGCCCTCTCCGATACCGACATCGATTGGCCGAAGGTCATGATCACGCTGGTGGATGAGCGTTTCGTGCCGCCATCTTCCCCGCGTTCGAACGAAGGGCTGGTGCGCGCCGACCTTTTGCGCGGTAACGCGGCGGCAGCGCATTTTGTTGGTCTTTACCATGAGGCCGCGACGGTCGAGGAGGCCGCAGGCAAAGCCGAAAAGGCGCTGTCCTCCCTCCCCTATCCGTTCGACTTCGTCGTGCTCGGCATGGGACCGGATGGCCATACAGCCTCCTTCTTCCCGGACGATCCTGAACTCGCGAGACCGCTCGACCTTTCCGGCAGGCGCATCGTGCTTCCGATCCATGCGACAAGCGCCGGCGAGCCGCGTCTGACCTTCTCGCTGCCGACACTGATCGGGGCGCGGCACCTCGCCCTGCACATCGAAGGGGCGGACAAGAAGCAGGTACTGGAAAAGGCGCTGGGCGACGGACCGCGCCTTCCCATCCGGGCCGTCTTCGACGCCGCTAAAACGCCGGTCGAGATATACTGGGCGCCGAAGCCCGGCGAGAAGGGTTGAAACCGCAGCAACCAGCCGTTCGGGCGGGAGGACCCGGAGCGAGGAAAGGAAAGACGACAATGAGCGTGCATCGGCAATTGATGGCCGTCACCGAGCGCATCCGCGAACGCTCGAAAGTCTCGCGTGATGCCTATCTGGAGCGCATCGCCGGCGCTGCCGGCGGAACCGTCAAGCGCTCGACGCTCTCCTGCGGAAATCTCGCCCACGGCTTCGCCGCCTGCGCCGCGCATGACAAGGCCGCGCTCGCCGGCAACGAGATTCCCAATCTCGGCATCATCACCGCCTATAACGACATGCTCTCGGCGCATCAGCCCTATCAGACCTATCCGGCGCTGATCCGCGAGGCCGCGCGCGAGGCGGGCGGCATGGCGCAGGTCGCCGGCGGCGTGCCTGCGATGTGCGACGGCATTACCCAGGGTCAGCCCGGCATGGAACTGTCGCTCTTCTCGCGCGACGTGATCGCGATGGCCGCGGCAATCGGCCTTTCGCACGATATGTTCGACGCCGCCGTCTTCCTCGGCATCTGCGACAAGATCGTGCCGGGTCTGGCGATCGCGGCACTCTCCTTCGGCCATCTGCCGGCGGTGTTCATTCCCGCCGGTCCGATGCCGTCGGGTATCCCGAACGACGAGAAATCGGCTGTCCGGCAACTCTACGCCGAAGGGCGGGTTGGGCGCGCCGAGTTGCTGGAGGCAGAGTCGAAATCCTATCACAGTCCCGGCACCTGCACCTTCTACGGCACAGCCAACTCCAACCAGATGCTGATGGAGATCATGGGCCTGCATTTGCCGGGCGCGTCCTTCGTCAATCCAGGCACGAAGCTGCGCGAGGCGCTGACCAAGGAAGCAGCGAAGCGGGCGCTGGCCATCACCCATCTCGGCAACGCCTATACGCCGGCCGGGCGCATGATCGACGAGCGCGCGATCGTCAACGGCGTGGTCGGGCTGAACGCCACCGGCGGCTCGACAAACCACACGATCCACCTGATCGCGATCGCCGCTGCGGCCGGCATCCGCCTCACCTGGCAGGACATTTCCGACATTTCGGACATCGTGCCTCTTCTGGCCCGCATCTATCCGAACGGAATGGCAGACGTGAACCATTTCCAGGCGGCGGGCGGCATGGGCTTCCTCATTCGTGAACTGCTCGACGCCGGGCTGCTGCACGAGGACGTGCAGACGGTCTGGGGCGAGGGTCTGCGCCCCTACGCGGTGGAAGCGAAGCTTGGCGCGGACGGTTCGGTCGTGCGCGAGCCAGCGCCGGCAAAGAGTTTCGATGAGAAAGTGCTGGCGTCAGTACCAAAGGCATTCCAACCCACCGGCGGCATCCGCGTGCTGTCCGGCAACCTCGGCCATGCCATCATCAAGGTTTCGGCGGTGAAGCCCGAACGGCGCATCGTCGAGGCGCCGGCGCTCGTCTTCGATGACCAGGAGGAACTGCAGGACGCCTTCCGCGCCGGCAAGCTTAACCGCGATTTCGTCGCCATCATCCGCTTCCAGGGACCGAAGGCGAACGGCATGCCGGAACTGCACCGGCTGACGCCGACGCTCGGCGTCCTTCAGGACCGAGGCTACAAGATCGGGCTGGTGACGGACGGACGCATGTCCGGCGCTTCCGGCAAGGTGCCGGCAGCGATCCACGTGACGCCGGAAGCGTCGGAAGGCGGCGCCATCGGCAAGGTGCAGGATGGCGACCTGGTACGGCTCGACGCGGTCGCGGGAACGCTGGAAGTGCTAAGCGACGCGGAAGCCTTCGCGTCGCGGCCGCTGCCAGTGAAGGATCTTTCCGGCAACGGCTTCGGCCATGGGCGCGAACTTTTCGCAGCATTACGCGCCAATGTCGGGCGAGCCGATGCAGGCGCCAGCGTCTTCGCTTAAGCAAGAGTGAATTGTCTCGATGGCGCGGTGCGCCTATCTTGTCGAGACAATTCGGCTAGAAGGATCGCCGCGATGGCGGAACGGAGACGGATGCTTAGGGGAATGGTCGCGATCCCGGCGGCGCTGCTGGTGCTGGCCGCATCGTCAGCATGGGCCGATGAAAGCGCCAGTGCGGCCAACGGTGCCCTTCCCGGCGTCCGCCCGCAGAAGCCGATCGCCAGCCATGACGGCGTCTATCCTCCGCAGCCCGAGCCCGACGTGCTGCCGGACGGCGATACGCCCACATCTTTCCATGTCGGCAAGATGAAGGTCGAGATCCACGGCTATATCAGCTACGCGGTCGGCTTCGGCAAACCGATGCCCGGCAAGGGCAGCCGGAACAACTGACACCTACACTACCAGCCCTATCGCGGCATCTGCGGCGTTCCTGATCACGGCGATGTTCTTCCGGTAGGCGTTCTCGCCGCCCTTGGTGAAGATGGCGGAGCCTGCCACCAGCGCCGTCGCGCCGGCCTTCGCCACCAGCGGCGCCGTGTCGGGCGCGACACCGCCATCCACTTCGATCTCGATCGGGCGGTCGCCGACCAGCGCCTTTACCCGCGCGATCTTTTCGACGACGGCCGGGATGAAGGCCTGCCCGCCGAAACCGGGATTGACCGTCATGAGAAGCACGAGATCTAGCCGGTCGAGCACATATTCGATGACGCTCGGCGGAGTGGACGGATTGAGTGCGACGCCGGCCTTCTTGCCGAGATTCCGGATCGCCTGCAACGAGCGGTCAAGATGCGGACCTGCTTCGGCGTGAACCGTAATGCGGTCGCAGCCGGCCTCCGCGAATGCGGCGAGATAGGGATCGGTCGGCGCTATCATCAAATGGCAGTCGAAAGGAAGTTTCGTGCGGTCGCGGATCGATTTGATGATCGGCGGGCCGAAGGTGATGTTCGGCACGAAATGCCCGTCCATCACGTCGAGATGGATCCAGTCGGCGCCGGCGGCGGCAACCGCCTCCACTTCCTCGCCCAGCCGCGAGAAGTCGGAGGAGAGGACCGACGGCGCGATGATGATCCCTTTTTTCATGCGTTCGTTCCCGGCGTTCCCAAGGCTTGAAAGGGAAATTTCCTACTGGGATTTGCCGCGCGTGTCGACGGCAACGAATGGAATCGTCGATTGAATCTTGATGCGCGAATCTTGACGCGCAGACCCCACTCCGTCCGCTTCGCGACCACCTCTCCCCCTCAAAAGGGGAGAGGAAGGGGACAAGCGTTGCGGCCGGCGCTTCCTCTCCCCCATCGAGCGGGGGAGAGGTGGCCCGCGAAGCGGGACGGAGTGGGGGTCGAACTTCCCTTTTCCCTCACCTCGTCAGCCGCTCCTCAAGCCTCTCGATCATACCCAGGCAGGCATCCAACTGCGAAATATCCACGAACTCATCAGGCTTGTGCGCCTGGTCGATGGAGCCGGGGCCGCAGAGGACCGTCGATACGCCGTATTGCTGGAAAAGCCCCGCCTCCGTACCGAAGGAGACGCATAAAGCCGGCATGCGGTCGCCGGTCAGCGTTCGCACCAGTGCCTCCGCCTCGCACTGGTCCATCGGCTGAAGGCCGGTGACCTCGCCAACGATCTCGGTAACGATGTCGGCTTCCGTCCACACGTTGCGCATGCGCGGCAAGAGTTCGTTTTCGACATAGGCGCCGATATGCTCCTTGGCGAAGCGGAAATCCTCGGCGTTCACCGGCCTGAGTTCCCATTCGACCGAACACGTGCCGGCAATGATGTTGCGGGCGATACCGCCGGCGATCCGGCCGACCTGGATCGTTGACCAGGGCGGGTCGAACCGCGAACGTGCCGGCGCGCGGCCGCGCAGTTCCTCGCCGATCTCAAGCAGTCTCGTGATGAAACGGGTCGCGTATTCGACGGCGTTGACGCCGCGTTCCGGCGTCGAGGCGTGGCCCTCGAAGCCGGTGAAGGTGGTGGTGTATTCGCAGCAGCCCTTATGTCCCTCTATGATACGCATCGAGGTCGGCTCCCCGACGATGCAGACCGACGGCTTGCGGCCGGATTCGGCAAGGTCCTTCAGCATCACCTGCGCGCCGAAGCAGCCTACTTCCTCGTCATAGGTGAAGGCCATGTGCAGCGGCCGTTTCAGATCGGCTTCGGCGAAGCGCGGCGCGAGCGCCATGGCGCAGGCGATGAAACCCTTCATGTCGCAGGAGCCGCGGCCATAGATGCGGCCGTCGCGCTCGATCGCCGTGAATGGATCTGCCGACCAGTCCTGCCCCTCGACCGGCACCACGTCGGTATGGCCGGAGAGCACGACGCCGCCGTCCATGTCCTCGGGGCCGAGGGTGACGAACAGATTGGCCTTGGAGCCGCTCTCATCGAGGGTCAGCCGCGTACGGCCGTGGACCTCGTCGATCCTGCGATTGAGATAGGCGATCAGTTCGAGATTGGAATCGCTGGACACGCTCGGAAAGGCGATCAGGTCGGCGAGGATCGCCTTCGCCTCGGGCAGTAGTTCATGCGGCATGGAGGACTCCTCCGGCGAGAAGAGGCAATCGGTGTTCAGCCGCCTCACCCCCCTCTGGCCTGCCGGCCATCTCCCCCTCAAGGGGGGAGATCATCCTGTGGCGCGACTTCCGCCAATCTCCAGCGTTGCAGAACAGGTGGGGTGGTTGACGCCGCTGATCTCCCCCCTTGAGGGGGAGATGGCCGGCAGGCCAGAGGGGGGTGCAGACTTGCAGCATGGGCTCAGCGCTTCACCACCAGTTCCCGCGAGACGTCGGCGAGGCATTCCGCCGGGCCTTGCGCCCGGATGCGGATCGTCTCGGACGTTTCGAAACCCCAGTCGTCGGTCCAGATCGCCGGCATGAAATGGAACGTCATGTTCTCCTTGATGACGGAAGTATCGTTCTGGCGCAGGCTCATGGTGCGCTCGCCCCAATCCGGCGGATAGGAGACGCCGACAGGGTAGCCGGTGCGCGAATCCTTCTCCACGCCATGCTTGCGCAGCACGTCGAAGAAGGCTTTCGCCACCTCGCCGCAAGTGTTGCCGGGGCGGGCGGCGTTCAAGCCGGCTTCCAGCCCTTCCAGCACCGCGTCCTCAGCTTTCTGCATGCCGGCCGGCGGTTCGCCGAGGAAAAGCGTCCGCGAGAGCGGCGCATGATAGCGGTGGTAACAGCCGGCGATCTCGAAATAGGTGCCCTCTCCCGACTTCATCGGCCGGTCGTCCCAGGTGAGATGCGCGGCCGAGGCGTCCTTGCCCGACGGCGTCAGCGGCACGATCGCGGCGTAGTCGCCACCGAAGTCATCGACGCCCCGCACGCCGGTATTCAGGATCTCAGCGACGATATCGCATTTGCGCAGACCCGGCTCGGCCACCTCGCGGATGCGCTGGTGCATCGCTTCGACGATACGCGCCGCGCGGCCCATATACTCGATCTCCTTCTCAGATTTCATGGCGCGCTGCCAGTTCACGAGCGCCGTGGCGTCGACCAGCTTCGCGTTCGGAAGTTCCTGCTGGAGCGTGAGGTAGGCCTTGGCGGAGAAGTAGTAGTTTTCCAGTTCCAGTCCGAGGCGCTTGCTGCCGTAGCCCTTGGAACGGACGATCTCGGCCAGCGTCTGCATGGGATGGCGCTCGGTCGATTGCACGTAATGATCGGCATAGGGGATCATCCGGTCCTCGGCGATCCAGGCAGTGCGGATGGCGCCGTTGCGGTCCTGCCCGCGGCCCCACCAGATCGGATCCTCGTCCGGGAAGACGAGCACGCCCTGATGGACGTAGAAGGACCAGCCGTCATAGCCGGTCAGCCACGCCATGTTGGACGGGTCCTCGACGAAGAGGATGTCGATGCCGGCCTTTTCCATGGCCTTCCGCGTCCTGGCGAGGCGGGCCTGGTATTCTTCGTGGGAGAAGTGAAGATTGCTGAGGGTCATCTTTGCTGGTTCCGTTGGGATGATCAGGAAGAAAAGGTCTGGCCGACGCCGAGTTCCACCGCGCGGCGGCGGGCGAGCGTGGCAATCGCGGTGTCCTGCACGCCAGTGCCGGTGAGGTCGGCGAAAGTGATATCGCTGTCGGCTGTACGGCCTGCTGCCTTACCGGCGATGACGGCGCCAAGCTCGGGAAAGTCAGCGTCCGCATCGGCAAGGCCGGCGGCGATGGCGTGATGCAGTTCGCCGAGGATGCGTGTCTGCGACAGGCGGTCGGCGATATAGCGGTCCGCCTTGCCGACCAGTTTCGGGTCGATCTCGTTCTTGTGTTCGGCGTCGGAGCCCATGGCTGTGATATGCTGGCCAGAGGAAATCCAGTCGGCTATCAGGATCGGTGATGTCGAGGGCGTCGTCGTGACGATGATGTCTGCGCCCCTGGCGGTTTTTTCGGGATCGGCAGATGCCCGAACCTCGATCCCGAGGCGTTTTTCCAGGTCGGCGGCGGTCGCTTCAGCTTTTACCGCATCGCGCGCCCAGATGCGGGCGCGGCGGATCGGGCGCACGAGACGCAGTGCCTCCAATTGCAGCCTCGCCTGCACGCCGGCGCCGAAGATGGCAGCCGTTTCGGAATCCTCACGGCTCAGATGCTTCGCTGCGACCGCGCCGGCGGCTGCGGTGCGGACATCGGTGAGATAGCCATTGTCGAGCAGCGCCGCTTCCAGAAGGCCGGTCCTGGCGGAGAGCAGCATCATCAGCCCGTTGACCGAAGGCAGGCCAATCTTCGGATTGTCGAAGAAGCCGGGACTGATCTTGATGGCGAAGCTTTCCAGCCTCGGCACATAGGCCGTCTTTACGTCCACCTCGCCATTGGCCTCCTTAAGGTCGAGCCTCAAGATCGGCGGCATGACTACCGCGCCGCCGGCGAGCGCGCGGAAAGCCTCCTCGACCACGGACACGGCGTCGGCGTCGAGCGGCACCAGCTTTCGCAACTCTTTTTCGGTAAGGATCGTCACATCGGGCATGGCGTACCTTCAGGCTCTCGGCGTTTCGCCGTTGATGACACAGCGATGCAGGTCGGGCGCGATGTTCTTGCCGCTGAGGATAATCGCTGTCGGCCCGGAGAGCTTCACCGAACCGTTAAGCAGCGCCGCGATACCAACTGCCGCCGCTCCTTCTATCACTTCGCCTTCGGCCTCGTAGGCGAAGCGGATGCCGGCGGCAATGTCGTCCTCGCCGACCAAGACGCATTCATCGACATAGCGCTTCGTCATATCGAATGTATGCCGGTTTTCCAGCCCGATGCCGCCGCCGAGCGAATCGGCAAGCGACGGCTCCTCGGGCACCTCGACCGGGCGACCGGCCTCCAAACTGGCCGCCATGGCAGGGCAGCTTTTCGAGCCGACGCCGATGATGCGGGTTTGTGGGCTAAGCGTCTTCACGGCAAGCGCCACGCCGGAGATCAGGCCGCCGCCGGAAAGCGGAACCAGCACGGTTTCCAATTCTGGCGCATCTTCCATCACCTCCATGCCGAGCGTGCCCTGCCCGGCGATGACGGCTGCGTCGTCCATCGGCGAGACGCGCCTCAAACCTTCCGTCTTCTCCAGTTCCGAAGCGGCGCGTTCCGCTTCGTCCTGGCTCTTGCCGACGATGCGGATATCCGCGCCGAGCGCGCGGATCGCCTCGACCTTGTTCGAGGGCACCAGCGCCGACATACACACGACCGCGCGCGTGCCCGCCGCGATCGCCGCATGGGAGAGTGCCCGGCCGTGATTGCCGGTGGAGAAGGTGACGACGCCTCGCGAATGTTCCTCTTCTGTGAGAGAAAGCACTGCATTTGTGGCGCCGCGCAGCTTGAAGCTGCCGGTCGTCTGGTGATGCTCGCATTTCAGAAGGACGGGTGTGCCGGCGATCCGCTCAAGCCCGGGTGAGCGCCGCATCGGGGTACGCAGCACGCGACCGGCGATCCGCCTGCGCGCCTCAAGAATGTCGGTGAACGCTATCGCCATGACTGAGGTCCGGACATGCGGAACGGCGGATGATCCGGGCGCCTCGGCGGCCGGCATTTTGCCATCTGATTGTGCTGCCGATACTATGCCTTGGCAATGATAGTGGTTCTATCCAATCTGACCGGAACGGACAGCCGATCCTCCTGCCGTCCGGTCGATAAAAAGAGACATCCTCCCTCGACTCGGAGGCCGCTCTCCGCAACCCTGAGGGTAACAAAAACAACGATATGGGGAATATCCGGACTTCATGCTCATTGCAGCCGACAGGCATATCGGAATGTCTCGAACGGCGCTTTCGAAAGACCGGCCGACGCCGGCACATCATCTGCGGCAAGACCTCTGGAAGGATAGTCAAATGGGAAAGAAAACCAGCATCTCATTCACCAAACTGATGGTAAGCACCGTGGGCGCGCTCACGATCGCGGCTATGTCGGCAAGCGTCGCGGGCGCAGTGACGCTCAAGGACGTCCAGGACCGCGGCTATATCCGCATCGCGGTGGCCAACGAGATTCCTTACGGCTACATGGACCCGAGCGGCGATGCCAAGGGTGCCGGACCCGACGTGGCGAGGGCCATCGTCGAGCAACTCGGCATCAAGCCGGAGAACATCCAGTGGGTGGTGACGAACTTCTCCTCGCTCATCCCCGGCCTGCAGGCCAACCGCTTCGACATGACGGCATCCGAGATGGCCATCCGTCCGGAACGCTGCCAGAAGGTTGCCTACACCGAGCCCAACACCTCCTATGGCGAAGGTCTGCTCGTGGTGAAAGGTGATCCGAAGGGCCTCCACACCTATTCCGACTTCAAGAAGGACGGGCTGAAGGTGGCGGTCATGGCGGGCGCCGACCAGCTCAACATGATGCAGAAGCTCGGCGTGCCGGAAGCGAATATCGTCACCATAGCCTCGAACGCCGATGCAATCTCCACCGTCTCGACCGGCCGCGCCGACGCCTATGCGGCGACGGGCCTGACGGCCAGCGAACTGGCCAAGAAGAGCGACAAGGTCGCGCTGGCGCCGGACTTCACCGATCCCGTGATCGACGGCAAGGAGGCGCGGAGCTGGGGCGGCTTCAACTTCAACAAGGACTCCGCCGATCTGCGCGACAAGTTCAATGAGGCGCTTGTGAAGTTCAAGAAGACCGACGAGTGGAAGAAGATCCTCGAGAGCTACGGCTTCACCCCTGCCGACATCAAGGGCTCCACCGAAAAGACAACCGAAGAGCTCTGCTCGGAAAAATAAGGAAGTGTGGGGCGGCGCGGGAATTCGCGCCGCCCTTCTTCAAACAGGCCGGTAGTGCAGCTTGCGCCGCGCGGGCCATGTCTTCCTGCCGCGCCATCGTATCCGTTATCCTGGTGAACAGGGGATGATTCACCGATGGAATGGAGTGAATACCTCAAGCCGCTGATGCAGGGCGCGTGGATCACCGTCCAGCTCACCGTCTATTCGACCATCCTCGGGGCCATCTGTGCCTTTGCCTTCGGCATCGGCAAGCTGTCGTCCAACTGGGCGATCAAGGGCTTCGCAATCGCCTATATCGAGATTTTCCGCGGCACCTCGCTTCTGGTGCAGCTTTTCTGGCTCTATTTCGCGCTGCCGATCGCGGGCGACGCCATCGGCATCAATCTGCGCCTGCCGCCGGTCGCCGCCGGCGTGCTGGCGCTAGGCCTCAATATCGGCGCCTATGGGGCTGAGGTGGTGCGCGGCGCCATCCAGTCCGTCCGCTACAGCCAGTACGAGGCGGCCAAGGCACTCAATTTCTCGCCGCGCCAGGCGCTCTGGCGCATCGCCCTGCCGCAGGCCATTCCCGAAATGATGCCGGCCTTCGGCAATCTCGCGGTGCAGAATTTGAAGGATACGGCGCTCGCCTCGCTGATCAGTCTCGGCGACCTCGCCTTCGTCGCGGAACGCATCCGCAATTTCACGCAAGACAGCACGACCATCTATACGATGATCCTGTTCATGTATTTCGGCATGGCGCTCGTCATCGCGGGGTTCATGCATCTGCTTGAACGTGCTGTCGGGCGCTGGCGTACCGTGGGGCATTGAGCGATGCTGTTCGGTTTTGCATGGGACACTTCGCATGGCGAACTCGCCTTCGCCATTTCCATCCTGCCTATCCTGCTCATGGGGCTGGTGGTGACGATCGAAGCCTCCATCGCCGGCTTCGCGGTCGCCATGGTGCTCGGCCTGGTCTTCGCCATCCTGAAAGGCGTGCCTTCGCGCCTCGTCTCATGGCCGACGACGCTGATCATGGAGTTCTTCCGCGATACGCCGCTTCTGGTGCAGCTTTTCTTCCTCTATTACGTGCTTGCCGATTACGGCGTCATCCTGCCGGCTTTCCTTACCGGCTGCCTGGCGCTCGGCGTGCAGTACAGCGCTTATATGGCGGAAGTTTACCGGGCTGGCATCGAAGCGGTGCCGATCGGGCAGCGCGAGGCGGCCAGAGCGCTCGATTTCTCCGCCCGGCGCACCTTCACGCACATCATCCTGCCCCAGGCCATACCGCGCGTGGTTCCCGCGCTCGGTAATTACCTGGTCTCCATCATGAAGGACGTGCCGGTGCTCTCCGTAGTGACGGTGCTGGAAATGCTCGGCGTCGCCAAGATCATCGGCGACCAGACTTTCGATTATCTCGTGCCGCTGACGATGGTCGGTGGAATCTATCTGATCCTGACGATCGTCTGCTCGGGCGTCGTTCGCTATGTCGACATGAGGCTTCCGAAAACCGGGATACCGCTCAAATGACCGAACCCATCATCAAGTTCGACAAGGTGGTGAAGAAATACGGCACCCATGTCGTGCTGGACGAACTGGATTTCGACGTGAAGCCCGGCGAGAAGGTCACCATCATCGGGCCTTCGGGGTCGGGCAAATCGACCGTGCTGCGCATCCTGATGACGCTGGAGGAGATCTCAAGCGGCGTAATCCACGTAGACGGTGATCCGCTGTGGCACGAGGAGCGGAACGGCAGCTTGCAGCCGGCGTCGGAGGCGCATCTGAAGAAGATGCGCGCCAAGCTCGGCATGGTATTCCAGCAATTCAACCTCTTTCCGCATATGAGCGTGATGCGCAACATCACCGAAGCGCCGATCAACGTCCTGAAACTGCCGAAGGCGGAAGCGCGCGACCGCGCCGAACAGCTCCTCAAGATGGTCGGACTGACCGAGCACGCACACAAATTCCCCTCGCAGCTCTCCGGCGGCCAGCAGCAGCGCGTCGGCATCGCACGCGCGCTCGCCATGCGGCCGAAGATCATGCTCTTCGACGAGCCGACCTCGGCACTCGATCCGGAACTGGTCGGCGAGGTGCTGAACGTCATCGGCAGCCTCGCGGCGGAGCACGACCTGACCATGCTCCTTGTGACGCACGAAATGCGCTTCGCGCGCGAGGTCTCAGACCGTATCTGCTTCTTCGACCGCGGCCGGATCAGGGAGCAGGGCACGCCCGAAGAAATCTTCACCAACCCGAAGGAGGAGCGAACGCGCGGTTTCCTCAAGGCCGTCCTGGAAGGCTGACGATCGGTTCAGGCTATCAGGGGTCGCAGGAGCGTTTCCTGCCTGACCGTGAGCGAGAATGTCGTTCGCGCGTTTTTGTTTGCCGGAAAATCTGGACGCAGCCGTCGCCGACGTTCTAAACTTGCCCCGTCTATCGAGAGGGGCCCGGACCGGCTTGACCAAAACCAGATCCGAGACACCGAGACTCGATGCGCGGGACATCAAGATCCTAGCCATCCTGCAGCGTGAAGGAAGAATTCCGAAGGCGGCGCTCGCCGAGCGCGTCAATTTGTCGGCTACACCGTGCTGGGAGCGGCTGCGGCGGCTCGAGGAAGCCGGCATCATTCAGAGCTACGGCGCGCAAATCTCGCTGAAGGCGTTCGGACCGGTGGCGATCGTGTTCGTGGAGATCGAGATCGAGAGCCATCGCAGCGAGGATTTCTCCCGCTTCGAACACGCCGTCGCACGCATTCCCGAGATCGTCGAATGCTGGGCGGTCGGCGGCGGCATCGATTATCTGTGCAAGGTGGTCGTACGCAACCTCACCGACTATCAGGCGCTGATCGAAAGGATGCTGGGCGATCAGGTGGGCATCCGCCGCTATTATTCCTACGTCGTCACCTCGGCCGTTAAGAACGAGCCCATGCCCGTCAACCTGCTCGTCCAGCCGTAGAGCGAGTTTGGTCTGACGGGAACTGCCAGACAAAACTCGCCCTCGCATAGACGATCCTTTCGGCGCCACTGCCGGAAACAGTTCATCCATCGGTTTTCACAGCCGAGTTTGGCGAACGCCTCTCCTCGCGCCCCGCTATTGTCGTGGCTAGGAAATTCATCCGTCACGACGCGTGCCATGGCGAAAACAGCAAGTTTGAGAGACAGGATTCCCGGTCCGGGCGGCGATCTCGCCGACACGAAGCTCTTCTGCGCCGCCTCCTTCATCGACGGCGAGCGGATCGGCATCGATGCCGCCGGTCACGCCGCGATCGCCGTCACCGATCCGGCGACGGGAGCGGTAATCGGCTCGATCCCGGCACTCTCCGCCGCGGAATCACGGGCGGCTGTCGACGCCGCCTCCGCTGCCTTTCCCGGCTGGGCAGCACTGCTGCCGCAGGATCGCTCGGCCGTCCTGCGCAAATGGTTCACGCTGATCGCAGAGGCGCGCGAGGATCTGGCGCGGATCATGACGCTCGAACAGGGCAAGCCGATCTCCGAGGCGCGCGGCGAGATCGACTACGCCGCCTCCTTCGTCGAATACTACGCCGAGGAAGCGAGGCGCGCGAATATAGAGAGCGTGACGTCGCATCTGCCCGATGCGGAAGTGGAATTGTGGCGCGAGCCGGCGGGTGTCGCCGCGCTCATCACGCCATGGAATTTCCCGGCCGCGATGCTGACACGCAAGGCGGCTGCAGCGCTCGCCGCCGGCTGCACATGCGTCGCGCACCCCTCCGCCGAGACGCCTTTCTCCGCGACCGCTCTTGCGCTTCTGGCCGAGCGCGCCGGCATGCCGCGCGGCGTCTTCAATATCGTCACCGGCCATGCGCCGGAGATCGTCAAGCCATGGACGGAGGACGAGCGCGTGCGCGTGCTCTCCTTCACCGGCTCGACCGAGATCGGACGGCTGCTCTTCCGCCAGTCGGCGGACACGGTGAAAAGGCTGGTGCTGGAACTCGGCGGGCTCGCGCCCTTCATCGTCTTCGCCGACGCCGATCTCGACCAGGCAGTCGAGGAGGCAATCAAGGCCAAATTCGCCACCAGCGGCCAGGATTGCCTCGGCGCCAACCGCTTCTTCGTCGAGCGACCTGTCTATGACGCCTTCTCGATCCGCTTCGCCGAGGCAACCGCCAAGCTCAGCGTCGGCCGAGGCATGGACGATCCCGATATCGGCCCGCTGATGAACGAGCGCGCGGTGGCGAAGCAGCGCGAACAGGTCGAGGACGCGCTTAAGAAAGGCGCGCGCTGCCTCACCGGCGGCAAGGGACATTCCGCCGGTCCGCTCTTCTTCGAGCCGACCGTGCTCGCCGACGTCCCGCCAGACGCGCTGATCATGCATGAGGAGACGTTCGGGCCGGTGGCGGCGATCGCTCCGTTCGACAGCGAGGAGGAGGTGCTGAAGCGCGCCAACGACACCGAATACGGGCTCGTCGCCTATCTCCACACCAACGATCCGCGGCGCATCTACCGCGCCAGCCGGGCGCTGCAATACGGCATGGTCGCGGTCAACCGCACCAAGGTCACCGGCGCTCCCATCCCCTTCGGCGGCATGAAGCAATCCGGCCTCGGCCGCGAGGGCGCGCGGCTCGGCATGGAGGCCTTCACGGAGGTCAAATATGTCTGCCGCGACTGGCGCTGAAAAGATTTCAAATACCTGAAAGGACAAGCCAATGCTTACCAACGATCAACTCGGCAAATGGGACAGGGAAAACTTCTTCCATCCCTCGACGCATCTCGCGCAGCATGCGCGCGGCGAGACGCCGACACGCGTCATGACCGGCGGCTCGGGCGTCTATATCGAGGATCGCAACGGCACGCGGCTTCTCGACGCCTTCGCCGGCCTTTATTGCGTCAACGCCGGCTACGGCCGTACCGAGATTACTGACGCCATCGCCAAGCAGGCGAAGGAACTCGCCTACTACCATTCCTATGTCGGCACCGGGACGGAAGCCTCCATCACGCTTGCAAAGATGGTGCTGGAGCGTGCGCCGAAGAACATGTCGAAGGTCTATTTCGGCCTCGGCGGCTCCGACGCCAACGAGACCAACGTCAAGCTCGTCTGGTACTACAACAACATCATCGGCCGGCCGCAGAAGAAGAAGATCATCTCGCGCTGGCGCGGCTACCACGGCTCCGGCCTGATGACCGGCTCGCTGACGGGGCTCGAACTCTACCACAAGAAGTTCGACCTGCCCTTCCCGCAGGTGAAGCATACCGAGGCCCCCTATTATTACCGCCGTGCCGACCGCTCGATGAGCGAGGAGCAGTTCTCCGAACATTGTGCGGCCGAGCTTGAAAAGCTGATCCAGGCCGAAGGGCCGGACACGGTCGCCGCCTTCATCGGCGAGCCGGCGCTCGGCACTGGCGGCATCGTACCGGCGCCGAAGGGCTATTGGGCGGCAATCCAGAAGGTGCTGAAGAAGCATGACATTCTTCTGATCGCCGACGAGGTGGTCACCGGCTTTGGGCGTCTCGGCTCCATGTTCGGTTCGGACCATTACGGGATCGAGGCCGACATCATCACCATCGCCAAGGGCCTGACCTCGGCATACGCGCCGCTCTCCGGCTCGATCGTGTCGGAGAAGATGTGGAAGGTTCTGGAAAAGGGCACGGACGAGAACGGCGCCATCGGCCATGGCTGGACCTATTCGGCACATCCGATCTGCGCGGCGGCGGGCGTCGCCAATCTGAAGGTGATCGACGAACTCGGCCTCGTGAAGAACGCAGGCGAGACCGGCGCCTACTTCAACAAGGCCATGAAGGACGCGCTCGGCGGCCACGCCAATGTCGGCGACGTGCGCGGCGAAGGGCTGCTCAACGCCGTCGAGTTCGTCGAGGACAAGGACGACCGCAAATTCTTCGACCCGGCGAAGAAGATCGGCCCGCTGGTATCGGCGGCGCTGCTACGGCTCGGCATCATCGGACGCGCCATGCCGCAGGGCGACATTCTGGGCTTCGCGCCGCCGCTTTGCCTGACACGCGAGGAAGCGGACAAGATCGTCGACGGGACAAAGAAGGCGGTAGCCGAAGTGCTCGGCTAGGCAACCGATAGATTCCAGGGACCGACGGCGCGGCGGACAGAACTCCGCCGCGCCGTCCTGCTGTTCTGACGATCCTTATCGCGACGACCGTCAGCATCACAGCGGAAATGCCGGGCAAGCTTGTCGTACGCTGCCCGCTGGCGGTCCGGCGAAAGATTCACCGGACACGCGCTTGACAGGCTCATCGGCCGCCGCTTAACTCAACTGGTTGTCTGGTCCGACAAGTCGATTAGTTGATGGCATACGACGGAAAATCAAACGAGCCGACACGCCTGACGGAACTCCCGACCTTCCGGGAGGGCATCGTCAAGCGGCCGCTCACCAATGTCATCAGCGACAAGATCGCCGAACTTATTGCGTCGGGAATCCTTCAAGTCGGGGATGCGTTGCCGAGTGAGCGCGAGCTTGCAGTCGCGCTCAACGTAGGCCGGGACGCGGTTCGCGGCGGTATCCAGAACCTCGCGGCTCGGGGCATATTGGAGATTTCCCAAGGCGCCCGCACCCGCGTGCGGCGCAACGATGTCGGGCCGGTCACGATCGGCGTTGCAACGGCGCGAGCGGTGGAGGCCTACGATATCGAGTCTGTCCACGCCGCACGGTTGCTGGTCGAAAGGGAGGTGGTCGCGGACGCGGCGCGCCATATGGACGGACGCCGGCTGGCACTGCTCGACACGCTCCTGAACGCCCAGAAGAAAGCCATCGAAGATCCGGTGCGGTTCCTGATCTGCGATCACGAATTCCATGCCGCGATCTATCAGGCGTCGCCCAATCGGCTCCTCGCCGATTTCAGCACCGACCTCTATTCCTACATGATGGAATACCGGCGCCAGGTGATGGCGCGTCCGGGCGCCATCGCGATCAGCTATTCCGACCATCTCGCCATCACGGACGCGCTTCGCGCGCACGATCCGGAAGCCGCCGCCGAAGCTTTCGCGGTCCACACCGGCCGTATCTACACCACGACCCAGGGCCTCATGCAGGGAAAAAACTGAAAAGGCCGCCGGTCATCACCATGCTCAATCGCAACACCGGCCATTCCGGCCGGCTTTACGGGAGGTACAAATGGAACGAAGAACTTTTCTCAAGCTCACGACCAGCGCCGCGCTTGCTGTCGGGGCAGGCGCATCGGGCATCCGGGCCGCTGCCGCCGCCGGCAAGGAAATCGCCTATCTGACGCCGGGCCTCGATCTTCCCTTCTGGCGCTATCTGTCAAAGGGGATCGAGGCGACGGTCAAGGCGAAAGGCTACGGCTTCCAGGCGCTCGATTCCCATAACAGCGCGCAGACCCAGCTTCAGAACGCGCAGGACTCGATCGCCCGCGGGGTCGCCGGTATCGTCATCTCGCCGACCGATTCCTCGACCGCGCCCAGCGTGCTCGCCCTCGCCAAGCGGGCGAACATACCGGTCGTCATCGGTGATATCGGTACGAACAGCGGCGACTATGCGTCCTTCATCATCTCCGACAATTACCGGGGTGCGCACGATGTCGGCGTGGCCCTGGCCGGGGCGCTGAAGAAAAAGGGCTGGGAGAACGGCTCCGTCGGCATCGTTGCGATCTCGCAGGCGCGCAAGAACGGACAGGCCCGTACCAAGGGCTTCCTCGACGGCCTGAAGGAAGGCGGGTTCACCGGCAAGCAGGCCGGCATGCAGCAGATGCAGTCCTACACGGCGGACGAGACCTTCAAGTTCACGCAGGACCTGCTCACGGCCAATCCCGACATGCGCGGCCTTTTCATCCAGACCGACCAGCCGGCGATCGGCGCGCTGCGCGCCATCAAGGCGGCCCGCCGCGACGGCCAGGTGCTGCTCGCCGCCTTCGACGGCATCCCGGACTTCGTCGACCTCCTCAAATCGGGGCAGATCGTCGTCTCCGGCATGCAGCAACCCTACCTCATGGGCGTCCGCTCCGGCGAGGCGTTGCTTGAAGCGCTCGACGGCAAGACGCCGAAGAAGGAGATCCTGGTGCCGATCCTCGCGGTCACGAGCGAGAATATCGAAAAGGAACTGCCGACCATCAAGAAGACCGTTTTCGCCAACGAGGTCTGAGCAGGCGGCGACAAGTCCTGCGCCGCTCTACGGCGCAGGACGTTCGATGGAATGAAAGATGCAGCAGCTTTCCTCTGAGGGCACGGATAGTCCGCTTCTCGTCGCGCATGGCATCGCAAAGGCTTTCGACCGCACGCAGGCGCTCGCCGGCGCGGATTTCGAACTGGCCGAAGGCGAGATCCACGGGTTGCTGGGGGCAAACGGGGCCGGCAAGTCGACCCTGTCGAAGATCATCGCCGGCCACTACGCGTTCGATGCGGGTGAAATCGTCTATCGCGGCCATCCTCTTCAACTGCGCGGCACGCGCGACGCACTCAGGGTCGGCATCGCCATCGTGATGCAGGAGACAAGTCTCGTTCCCGATCTCACGGTGCTTGAGAACATGTTCCTTCCTGAACTGGGAAGGCCCGGCCGGCTCGACTACCGCGCCCTGAGAGAGCGGGGGAGGGAAATCCTCGGCTCCCTTGGCCAGGAGGGCAGCCTGCTGTTCGACCGGGAAGTGCGGCGGCTCTCTTCCGCGCAGAAGCAACTGGTCGAGATCGCCAAGGCCCTTGGCGTCGGCGCCAAGCTCCTCATCTTCGACGAACCGACCGCTTCGCTCAGCCCGGGCGAGGTCGAACGCCTGTTCGACATCATGACCCGGCTTCGCGCCAGCGGTCACGGCCTTGTCTTCGTGTCGCACAGGCTGGAGGAGGTGTTCTCCATAACCGATCGCGTGACGGTGATGCGGGAAGGCCGCAGCGTGCTGAAGGGAAAACCCACCGCGGGAACGACGCAGGCGGAACTCATCCGCGCCATGGTCGGGGCAGAACTTGGCGCGATCTATACCGATCCGCATTCCAGGGGCGTGGCAACGGAAGAGCGGCCGGTAGCACTCTCGGTTCGGCATCTTTCTTCCGCGCCCATCGTCAAGGATGTCAGTTTCACCGTTCATGATGGCGAGATTCTAGGCCTGGGCGGGCTTGTCGGCGCCGGGCGATCCGAGACGGTCGAGGCGATTTTCGGCCTTCGCCAGCGCACGGGCGGGGACGTCCTCATCAAGGACAAGCCGCTCAGGGGAAACGACCCACAAGGCGCTATTCGTGCCGGGATCGGGTTCGTGGCCGAGGACCGGCGCAGCCAGAACATCGTCCCCGACCTGTCGGTCAAGGAGAACCTGCTGCTTGCCCATCTCGGCGCACATTCCGGCTTCTTCCGTGCCTATCAGTCGCGCGAGCGAAAGGTGAAGGAGTTGCTGAAGCGGCTCGGCCTGCCGGAAGAGCGACTGGCGGACTCCTCCATGCTGAATTTCTCCGGCGGGATGCAGCAGAAGATCATCATCGCGCGCTGGCTGGTTCTCGAACCGAAGGTGCTCATCCTGGACGAACCCACCAAGGGCGTCGATATCGGCACCCGAGCCAGCATCTATGCGATGCTGCGCGATATCGTGGCCGATGGCGTGGCTGTGGTCGTGGTGTCCTCGGATTTCGAGGAGCTGCTCGGCCTGTGCGACCGCATCGTGGTGATGAGCGACGGCCGTACCATCGCCGATCTGCCGAGCGCCATGCTCGACGAGGAAAAGCTGACCTTGCTCGCCGCGCCGCGAACCTCGATGGCGCGCAACACCGAATTGCTCGACGCGCTCACGCGGGAATTCGATGGTGCCGGCTTCTGGACCCTGATCGAGAACGACAAACTCATCTGCCTCAATTCGGTGGTGAAGAAAGCCTCCCTTGATCCCGGTTTCGGCCCCGGCGAAGCCCGGCAGCTTGCGCAAACCCTGATACCGGAAGCGCTGTCCCAGCGCGAGCCGATCTTCGTCGCCGAACGAGACAGGAGCCGCACTACTCTTCTCGTCCCGATGCGCAGCGCGCGCGGCCATGATCTCGGCTGGGTGGGGCTGAGCCTCTCTCCCGGCGGCAAACTTCCATCGCCCGAATCGATCAAGGCCCGAATTGAGACCATGGCGGCAACCCTATGAACATCGAGTCTTCCTCATCATCCCTGGCCCCCTCCGCGCCGGCGCGTTCATCGATCTTCAAGCAGCTGGCGCAGAGGCTGGAGGTACGGATGCTGGCGCTCGCCCTTTTGATCGGGCTGTGCCTCTCGCTGCTGTCACCTTATTTCCTGACGCAATCGAACATCTTCAACATGCTCGATCAGTCGGTGGTGATCGGCATCGTCTCGGTAGGCATGACCTTCGTCATCCTGATCGGCGGTATCGATCTGTCGGTCGGATCGGTCGTGGGGCTGACCGGTATCATCCTGGGCCTGTCGCTTCATCACATGCCGATCGTGCCCGCGATCGCGGTGGCGATCGTGGCGGGCGGAGGCATCGGCCTTGTCTCCGGCCTTCTGATCAGCGTCTTCGGCCTGGCCGCCTTTGTCGTCACGCTCGGCGTCATGGCGATCGGCCGCAGCCTGGCCTACATCCTCTCCGGCCAGACGGCCATCTCCAACATTCCCGACGCCATGCAGGCGATCGTCTACACGAACATCCTCGGTATCCCCTCGAACGTCCTTTTCCTTCTTATCCTGTACCTCGTAGGCTGGGCTTATCTCACCTACACCAAGGGCGGGCGCACCATCTATGCCGTCGGTTCCAACATCGAAGCCGCGCGGGCGGCCGGGCTAAACACGCTGTTCTATTCCGTATTGCCCTATGTACTCTCGGGGGCGCTTTCGGCAGTTGCCGTCACCTTCTCGATCGGCCAGCTCCTGTCGGCCGATCCGCTGATGGGCAACACCATGGAACTTGACGCCATCGCCGCCGTCGTCATCGGCGGGGCGAGCCTTTTCGGCGGTCGCGGCTCCATGATCGGTACGCTTTTCGGCGTCTTCATCATGGTCATGATCCGCAACGGCCTCAATTTGATGGGCGTTTCGCCCTTCTGGCAGGGATCGGCCATCGGGACCATCATCATCGTTGCCCTCCTCGTGGAGCGCCTCGTCAGCAGCAGGGCCAGCAGATGACCACGGAACCTTCCCGCGCGATCAAACTCTTCGGCACGGAAGAACCCGTCACGCCGCTCCGCATCCTGACGGCCGGCGCACTCACGGCTGAATTCGACGCCGGCAATCTGCGCCACATAAGCTATGGCGGCGTCGAGATCATCCGCGCCATCTCCTTCATTGTCCGTGACCGCAATTGGGGGACCTACAATCCCGCGATCGAGAACCTGAAAGTCGAGGAGAAGCCTGAAGGCTTCCTCGTCACCTACGACGCTCTGACAAGCGACGCGCAGCAGGGCTTCCGCTACAGCGCGCGCATTGAAGCCGGTTCAGACGGCAGGCTCGATTTCACGGCGACCGGCACGGCCGAGACGGATTTCCTCACCAACCGCACCGGCTTCGTGGTGCTGCATCCATGCGGATTGGCCGGCGAACCGGTCACGATCGAGCATGCCGATGGCATGATCGAGAAAGGCCGCTTCCCGGAAGCCATCGACCCGTTGCAGCCCATGCTCGACCTGCGCGCGCTGACGCACGAAGCCGCGCCCGGCCTTCGCGTGGCCTGCCGAATGGAAGGCGACATCTACGAGATGGAGGACCAGCGCAACTGGACCGACGCCTCCTACAAGACCTATGTGCGGCCGCTTGCGCTGCCCTGGCCCTATACGCTGGAAAAAGGCGAGCAGATCGAGCAGGCCGTTCGGCTTGCCATTTCTGGCCCCGCACCACGAGTGCCGGCAACAGGCGCGGATGTCCACCTCGCCATCGGCAAGACAATCGGAACCGTCCCGCCGCTCGGCCTCGGGCTCCAGCCCGAAGACGCGGCAACGACACGGGCACATGCCGATGTATTGAAGGCGGTCGGAGCGGCCCATCTCATCGGCTATTACGATCCGCGCGAGGGTCATGACGAAGGCACCTTGCGCGAGTTCGCCAAAACCGCAGCCGCTCTCGGCGCGGAACCATGGCTCGAGGCGGTAATCGTGTCGGTGGACGGTTTTCGCGAGGAAATCGCCGCGCTCGGCCGCACCGTATCCTCGCTCGGCTCGCCTTTCCCGGTCGTGCTGGTGTCCCCGGCACCCGATCTCAAATGCACCCTGCCCGGCAGCCCCTGGCCGCCGGCGCCGGCGCCACGCGAATTCTTCGCTGCCGCACGCGCCGCCTTTCCGGGGGCGCGACTCGGCGGCGGCATGTTCAGCCTCTTCACCGAGATGAATCGCAAGCGTCCTCCCGTCGATCTCATCGACTTCGTGAGCTTCACCACTACGGCGATGCTGCACGCGGGCGATGACCATTCCATCACCGAAGGGCTCGAATCCCTGCCTGCCATGGCCCTCACCGCGACGAACATCGCAGATGGCAAGCCGTGGGTGGTCGGCCCGAGCGCGATCGGCCTCAGGATGAACCCATACGGCGAAGCGCCGCTCGCCAATCCAGAAAACATCCGGCAGGCGATGAACTTCAACGACCCGCGCCATCGCGCACTTCTCGGCGCAGCCTGGGCACTAGGTTTCTTCGCGCGCTTCACGGCGGGCGGCGCGTCGGCCATAACGCTCGGCGGCGCGACCGGCCCCTTCGGCCTCGTCCACACGCCACAATCGTGGCCGCAGCCATGGTACGACGAGACCAACCACGGATTGTTCCCCATGTATCATGTCCTTCGCGGGCTCGGTTCGCTAAAGGGCGCTCGGCTGCGCGCCGTCAAGCTTTCCGCACCGTCGGCGGCGCAGGCGATTGCGACGGAGACGGACAACGGCGCGGTTACGGTCTGGCTCGCCAATCTCACCGGCAATGAAGTCGCCTGCCAACTCGATGCTGATATTTCCGGTTGCGCCTTGCTCGACGAGACAAGCTTCATAACAGCAGCCAGGGATCCGGGCGCCATGGACAACCTCAAGCGCCCCAAGGACGGTCGAAAGATCGTGCTTCGCCCCTATGCCATCGCAAGGCTCACGCTTTCCTGACACCTGACCCGAGGAACACGCATGCATATTCTGATCATCGGAGCGGCCGGCATGGTCGGCCGCAAGCTCACCGAGAGGCTCGTCGCCGACGGACGGCTAGGCAGCGCAGCGATCGAACGGCTGACGCTCGCCGATGTCGTGACGCCGCCCGCGCCGCAAGGCTTTAGCGGCAAGGTCGAGACCGTCGCAGCGGACCTCTCCGAGGCTGCGACCGCCGCCCGCCTCGTGGTCTCACGGCCGGATGTCATTTACCATCTTGCCGCAATCGTCTCCGGCGAAGCCGAGGCAGATTTCGATAAAGGCTACCGCATCAATCTCGACGGCACACGCTTCCTTCTCGAAGCCATCCGCCAGGAAGGCATGCGCCAACCCTACAAGCCGCGTCTCGTCTTCACTTCCTCCATCGCGGTTTTCGGAGCGCCCTTCCCGCAGGTCATTCCGGACGAATTCTTCACGACGCCGCTCACCAGCTACGGCACGCAGAAGGCGATCTCGGAACTCCTCCTCGCCGATTATACCCGCAAGGGATTCCTCGACGGTATCGGCATACGCCTGCCGACGATCTGCATCCGCCCCGGCAAGCCCAACAAGGCAGCATCCGGCTTCTTCTCCAACATCCTGCGTGAGCCGCTGGTTGGGCAGGAAGCGGTCCTCCCGGTCTCGCCGGCCGTACGCCATTGGTTTGCGAGCCCGCGCGCGGCGGTCGGCTTCCTCGTCCATGCCGGCACGCTCGATCTTGCGAAGGTCGGGCCGCGGCGTAGCCTCAGCATGCCCGGCCTTTCCGCCACCGTCGGCGAGGAGATCGAAGCGCTCAGGCGCGTTGCTGGCGATAAGGCGGCCGGTCTCATCCGCCGCGAGGCAGACGAAACCATTATCCGCATCGTCGACGGCTGGGCAACGAATTTCGACGCGCACCGTGCGCTGGCGCTGGGTTTCAAGGCGGACGCCGACTTCGACGCCATCATCCGCTCGCATATTGAAGATGAACTCGGCGGACGCATCGGAGGTTAGCCATGCTGCTCGGCGCGATTGCCGACGACTTCACCGGGGCGAGCGACCTTGCCAATACGCTCGCCAAAGAGGGCATGGCGACGACCCTTTTCGTCGGCGTGCCCAAAGATGAAGCATCTGGAACCGAAGCGGGCGAAACCGAGGCAGGCGTCGTGGCGCTCAAGACACGTTCCATCGCTCCCGCCGAGGCCGTGCGCCAATCGCTCGCGGCGCTTGACTGGCTAAGAAGTCAGCAGGCGGAGCAAATCCTGTTCAAATATTGCTCGACCTTCGATTCGACGCCGGAAGGCAATATCGGACCGGTGGCGGAGGCTTTGGGCAAGGCGCTCGATGCGGGCATCGCCGTCGTCTGCCCAGTATTCCCAGCAACCGGACGCACGCTCTATCAGGGCCATCTCTTCGTCGGAGGACGGCTTCTCAACGAATCCGGCATGGAGAAGCATCCGCTTACCCCGATGACCGATCCCGACATAAGACGCTGGCTGCGGCGCCAGACCAAAGGCGAAGTGGCGCTGGTGCCTTATGCGATCGTCCGGCAGGGGCCACGGGCCATTGCCTCCGCACTCACGGAAGCGGAAGAGAGCGGCAATCGCCTTGCCGTGGTCGATGCCGTCACCGATGACGATCTGAGAGCCATCGGTGCGGCGATCGCCGGCGCGAAATTCGTCACCGGAGGCTCCGGGATCGCGCTTGGCCTGCCGGAGAATTTTCGCCGCGCAGGCAAGCTCGGCGGGACAGGTGCAATCTTCATCGGCATCGAAGGACCGGGCGCGGTCATCTCGGGCTCTTGCTCACGCGCCTCACAGGCGCAGCTTACCGAGCATCTCTCGCGTCATCCCGGACTCGCCGTTGCGCCGGAGGCGGTGCTCGGGGGCGACATCACCGTCGCGGCAGCGCGCGATTTCGTCCTGGCGCATCCTGACGACGCGCCGATCGTCCATTCCACAGCGGCACCCGAGGCGGTCGCCGCAGCGCAGCAGCGCTTCGGCCGCGAAAAGGTGGCGGTCGCCATCGAACGCTTCTTCGGCGAACTCTCCAGGGAATTGGTCGCGGCCGGCATCGCGCGGCTTGCCATCGGCGGCGGCGAGACTTCGGGCGCGGTCGTCGCCGCACTCGGCCTCGACCGTCTCGCCATCGGGCCTGAGATCGATCCCGGCGTGCCGGCGCTTGCGGGAACGGTCGCCGGAAAGTCGATCCGTATCGCACTGAAGAGCGGGAATTTCGGCGCCGTCGATTTTTACGACAAGGCACTTCGCGTCATGGCGAAGGCATGAGGAGAACAATGGACGAGGCCGATCTGCGCGAACGCATGGTCAAGTGGGGTCGCTCGCTTTTCGAGCGGGGCTTTACTGTCGGCTCTTCCGGTAACATCTCGGTGCGCTGCGGTGACGGCTTTCTCGTGACACCCACCAATTCCTGCATGGGCTTCCTCGATGCAGCGCGCATCACGAAACTCGATGCCGGCTGGAATCTCGTATCGGGGGATGCGCCGACGAAGGAAGTGCCGCTGCACCGCGTCTTCTACGAAGGCCGTCCGCAGACCGGCGCGGTGGTGCACCTGCATTCCACCTTCGCCACCGCGCTTTCCTGCCTCGCGGACGTCGACCCGGAAGACGCGGTCGCGCCCATCACGCCTTATGTGGTGATGCGGGTCGGGCGCGTGCCGGTGCTTCCCTATACGATGCCGGGATCGGCGGACGTGGCGCCGCTGGTGCGGGCGCGCGCAGCCGATCATGCCGCCATCCTCCTTGCCAATCATGGGCCGGTGGTCGCCGGCACGTCGCTCGAAAGCGCCGTCTTCGCCGCCGAGGAACTGGAGGAAACGGCCAGGCTCCTCGTCCTGACGCGCGGGCTCGACGTGCGTCATCTCGATTCGGCCCAGATCGCAGCCCTCAATGCGAGGTTCAAGCTGAAATGACCCTTCGCCTTTCCGCTAATCTCGGTTTCGTCTGGCCGGACCGCCCGCTCCTCGACCGCATCGACGCAGCCGCCGCGGCAGGCTTCAGGGCAATCGAACTGCATTGGCCCTATGACACGCCGGCCGGGGAGGTACGGTCACGCTGCGAACGCCACGGGCTGAAGCTCCTCGGCATCAATACGGTGCGTGGCAAGCCCGGCGAGAACGGCCTCGGTGCGCTGGCCGGCCGCGAGGCGGAATTCCAGGCCTCGGTCGACCAGTCGGTCGCCTATTGCCGGGAGGCCGGCGGCACGTCGATCCATTGCATGGCAGGATTTGTCCCCCCCGAGGCAAGAAAAGAGGCCAGCCGCGTCTTCGTGAAGAATTTGCGGGAAGCATCCGACAAAGCCGCCTCGCAGGATCTGATGCTTCTCCTGGAAGCGCTCAATCCCCGCGATGCACCGGGCTATTTCTACGCCACGCAGGCCGAAGCAGCGCGGATTCGCGAAGAAGTCGGCCGACCCAATGTGAGGCTGATGTTCGATGTCTATCATGTCGGCGTGAGCGAGGGCGACGTCCTGCGTAAGCTGGCGCATTACATGCCTATCATCGGCCATGTGCAGGTTGCCGCCGTTCCTAGCCGCGCCGAGCCCGACGAGGGTGAGATCGACTATCGGGCCGTCTTCGCCGAACTCGACAAGCTTGGCTATGAGGGCTGGGTCGGCGCCGAATACAAGCCGCGCGCGGATACCGACGAGGGTTTGACCTGGATGAGGCATCTCGGCGTGACGCCTTGATGGCGTAGGATTTCGCGGAGCACGGATCGCCGCGCTGAACGGCCGCTTCCCGGAGAC
Source organism: Mesorhizobium koreense (assembly GCF_031656215.1). Classification (NCBI taxonomy): domain Bacteria; kingdom Pseudomonadati; phylum Pseudomonadota; class Alphaproteobacteria; order Hyphomicrobiales; family Phyllobacteriaceae; genus Mesorhizobium; species Mesorhizobium koreense. The sequence continues at coordinate 4,874,466 of NZ_CP134228.1, forward strand.
TACCGCGAACACGTTGACATGCCGACACCGCGATGGCCACTCTGTTGTGGATTTCCGTTTGGTCCGGCGGTGCGGCCCGGACCAAACGGAACGCCGCCGTAGCCCGGCATCGGAGGAATCCTAGCCATGGCGAAGATAGCCGCCACTCTCGTCGAACGCCTGCTCGCCATATCGCAGGCGCTGGCCGGCCATATCGATCCGGGCGAGGCGTTCGGGGCAACCGCGGCGGAGATCGGCACGATCATCCCGCACGATCACATGGACGTGGCGATCCTGCTGCATGATGGGCAGCAACATGTCTGCTACGAGGCCGGCTTCCATACGAGTTGGAGCACACTCGCGCAAACACCGCTGCCGATCGATGTCAGCCCCGTCCGTTCCGTCCTGCGCGGAGAGGCCCCCTATCTCTTGACGGCGGACGCGCTGGAAGATCCGCGTTTCCATTTCGACGGCGCCATCGACGAGCCCATCTATTCGGCTGGTCTGCGCAGCCGCATCATCGTGCCCCTCAAGGCGCGCGGCGACATCGTGGGCGCGCTCAACATCAGCAGGCACACGCCCGATTGCTACACGGCCCGCGACGTGGAAGTTGCCCAGCACTGCGCCGATTTCATCGCTCCCTATATCTATGCCCTGATCCAGAGCGAACAGGCGCGCCGGGCAATGCTGGCGGAAAACGAGGCGCGGAATCGCAAGGAGCTTCTGCGCGTCGGGGCCGCCCGGCTGACCGAAGGCATGGAGCGCGAAAGGCGGCGCATCGCCATGGATCTGCACGACCAGACGCTGGCCGACTTGTCGCGGATCGTCCGGCAGGTCTCGGCGCTTCACCATCAGGGGGTGGCGCGCGCTGCCCAACTCGCTGACCTCGAACGCGAAATCGTCAATTGCCTGACCGAACTGCGCCATATCGTGGACGACATGAGGCCGGGCGTGCTTGAGCTTTTCGGCCTGCGTGACGCCATCGAAGCGCACCTTAACCGCAGCGTCAGCCGCGCGACACCGCCGATCGCCGTCCATATGAGGGATCAGAGCGACGGAACCGCCGACATGCTGCCGGAGCGCATCCGCACCGCCCTCTACCGGATCGCGCAGGAGGCGATCAACAATGCCGTACGGCACGCCGCGCCGGGGCGGATCGACGTCTCTCTCCTGACCGCCGGCTCGACGCTCAATGTCACGGTCACCGACGACGGTTTCGGCTACCGGGCGACGGAGGCCGACGAAGGGGGCGGCATCGGCCATATGCACACGCGCGCCGCGCTCATCGGCGCCAATCTCAGGGTCGAACCCGGAAAGGAGCGCGGCACCCGCGTATCCGTCGAGATCGCGCTTGAAGGCGGCGCCGCCCCGATCTCTCTTGAAGCAAACGTCTTGGAGCAGGCCTGATGCTGGTCATGGTCGCCGAGGACGACGGACTGCACCGCGCCTTCGCGCGCTCGACGATCGAGCGGATCTGGCCCGGCGAGGTCGAAGTGATCGAGGCCGGCGACGGCGACGAGGCGATCGAGATCGCCGCGCGCCGGCGGCCGCCTTTCGTCGTCCTCGACCTGCAGCTTCCCAAGGCAACCGGCATCGACGTCGCGCGTTCCATCTGGAGCCGACACGCCGAGACCCACATCCTTTTCTGGTCGAACTTCGCCGATGAATCCTATGTCCGCGGCGTGGCGCGGATCGTCCCGCCAGGTTCGGTCTATGGCTATGTCCTCAAATCGGCTTCGGAGGAAGGCATGCGCTCGGCGCTGCGCGGCGTCTTCAGCGAAGGGCACTGCATTATCGACCGCGAGGTACGTGGCATCCAGCACCGGGTGCAGGACCGGCTCGAAGGCATAACGGACGGGGAGTATGAGAGCCTCATCGATGTCGCGCTGGGATTGACCGACAAGGCGATTGCCATGCGCCGTGGCCTCTCGACGCGCGGCGCGCAGGCTCGCATACGGCATCTTTATGAAAAACTCGGCATCGCGGCATGCGAAGACGGAGCGGATGCCGCATCCGTCTTCAACTCGCGTACGCGGGCCATCTACCTGGCGCTGGCGCGCGGCCTCGTCAATGTCGATGCGCTCAGGCGAGAACAGCAGCGGCTCGACGCCTGGCTTGGCGATGATGCCCGGCGGCCCGATGACGACTGACCAGACACGCCGAAGGAAGTGTGCGAAAGCACAGTCGACGATGCGCTTATCCGCCTATCGAGCCGCGCGGCACGGGCTTAGCTTCCAAGGATAACAAGAATAATCCGGGAGGGTGCTGATGCCGTTCGTCAACATACGGATATTGAAGGGCCATTCGCAGAAGCGCAAGGATGAGATCGCCCGGCGCGTCACGGAGGCCGTCAGCGAGGTCGCCGAGCTTCCCAAGGAGGCCATCTGGGTCGTCTTCGAGGACGTTACCGCGCCCGACTGGTATGTCGGCGGGAAGACAGTCGAGAAATCGGCGAGTTGAGCGCCATGTCGCAGAAGAACGGCGATGCGGATTTCGGCGATGTCGTCGGCGAGATAGCGCTGGAGAAACTCCGCTCCGGATTCAGCTTTACTGAGGGGCCGATCTGGCATCCCTACGAGAAGTGGCTGATCTTCAGCGACATGGCGGGAAACCGCATGCACCGGCGCGGACCGGACGGCGCTTTCGAGATTTTCCGCGAGCCGAGCAACAAGACGAACGGCAACACTCTTGACCGCCGCGGCCGGCTTGTGAGTTGCGAACACGTCACGAGCCGGGTGACGCGCACGGAGGCGGACGGCAGCATCATGGTGCTCGCCACCCATTATGACGGCAAGCAGCTCAACAGCCCCAACGACATCGTGGTGGCTGCCAATGGCTCGATCTACTTCACCGACCCCACCTACGGGCGAATGGAATTCTATGGCGCCCAGCGCGAGCAGGAATTGCCCTTCCAGGGCGTCTACAAGATCGACGTCAACGGCGGGCTGACACTTCTGGCTGACGATTTCGTGCAGCCGAACGGGCTCTGCTTCTCGCTCGACGCCTCGCGGCTGTTCGTCAACGATACGGTGCGCCAGCACATACGTGTCTTCAACGTCGCGCCCGACGGTAAGCTCGGCGGCGGTGCCGTTTGGGCGGAAACGAAGGGGAAGAAGCCAGGGGCGCCCGACGGAATGAAGATCGACAGCCGCGGCAATCTCTATTGCTGCGGTCCGGGCGGCATCCACGTGTTCAATCCGTCGGCGGATTTGCTCGGCGTCATACCGATGCCCGAGCACACGGCTAATTTCACCTTCGGGGACGACGATTTGCGGGGCCTCTATATCACCGCATCGACATCCCTTTACCGGCAGCGCGTGCGTGTGCCGGGACTGAGACTGTTCTGAGCCGGCTTGTCCGGCCTGGAACCGCCGCGCCGGGGCTGGACCGGCGGTATGCGGTGCGCGAGCACCGGGAGAACGGCACACCCCATGGTGGCCGAAACGACCAACGGGAGGTAACCGGAATGAAGAAGATACTGACCTTGAGCGCGCTTGCGGTCCTGCTGGCGTCAGGCACCGCGCTTGCCGACACGAGCGGCAAGAAGATCGCTTTCTCCAACAATTATGCCGGCAATTCCTGGCGGCAGTCGATGCTGAAGAGCTACGAAAAAGTGGCCAAGAAGGCTGTCGAGGACAAGGTTGTCGCCGCAGCCGACGTTTTCACGACGGCGGACAAGGAAGTGCCGACCCAGGCCGCGCAGGTTCAGAACCTTATCCTGCAGGGCTATGACGCCATCGTCATCAATTCCGCCTCGCCGGATGCGCTGAACGGCGCCATCAAGCAGGCCTGCGATGCCGGCATCGTCGTCGTCTCCTTCGACGGCATCGTCACCGAGCCTTGCGCCTATCGCGTTGTCGTCGACTACGAGAAGATGGGCAAGGAAGAAGTCGAGCAGATGGCCAAGTTCCAGCCCAAGGGCGGCAATCTGCTCGAGATCCGCGGCCTCGCCGGAACCTCCATCGACGGTCTCATCCACAAGGGCATCGAGGAAGGCGTAAAGGCGCATCCGCAGTTGAAGATCGTCGGCTCGGTAACGGGCGACTGGGACCAGACGACGGCACAGAAAGCGGTTGCGACCATCCTGCCCTCGCTTCCCGAGATCGTCGGTGTCGTCGATCAGGGTGGCGACGGCTATGGCGCGGCACAGGCGTTCGCGGCGGCGGGCAAGCCGCGCCCGACCATCATTATGGGCAACCGCCAGGACGAGTTGCAATGGTGGAAGGAGCAGAAGGAAAAGGACGGCTACACGACCTGGTCGGGCTCGATCGCACCCGGCGTATCGACCCTCGCCTTCTGGGTCGCGCAGCTCGTTCTCGATGGCCACAAGGACATTCCGCACGACCTGATCGTGCCGTATCTCTCCTTCGACCAGGACAATTTCGAGGCCGCCCTGCCAGAGATCCCCAAGGGTGGCGTCGCCTCCCACGAATATACCCAGGAAGACGCCCTCGCCGCCATCAAGGACAACGCGAAGTGAGGATGGCAGCGCGTTGCAGCCGGCACCCGGCGTCGGTTATCGTGGGTAATGGTTGAAGCGCGTACGACATTGGTGAAGCTGGACGGCGTCGAAAAACATTTCGGCGCCGTCCGGGCGCTTGACGGGGTGGATCTCGAGATCCTGGCCGGCGAGTGCGTTGGCCTCGTTGGCCACAACGGTGCGGGCAAGTCCACGCTCATGCACATCCTGACCGGCACGCTGGCTGCTGGCGCGGGCACCGTCTCGGTCAACGAAACGGCCGAAGATCGATATTCCGTCAGCCGCGCGCTGGAGCTCGGCATCCGCTGCGTGTTCCAGGAACTGTCGCTCTGCCCGAACCTCGACGTGGCGGAAAATACGCGCATCAACCACCCTTCGCTGAAGGGCATCGGTTGGCGGCGCAAGGCGGCAACGCTGATTGCACAGAAACTCGACGAGATCTTTCCCGGGCACGGGATCGACCCTGCCGATATCGTCGGTGACCTGTCGATCGGCCGGCGGCAGATGATCGAGGTCGCGCGGGCGTTCACAGTGACCCACGACCCGCTCAACCTCGTCATCCTCGACGAGCCGACGTCGTCGCTCGATGCACATACCGCCGGACAATTGCTCGATTTCGTGCGCCGATTCGTCGGAAAGGGCGGAAGCTGTGTCCTGATCTCGCATCTCCTCGGCGAGGTGCTCAGCAATGCGGACCGCATCGTCGTCATGCGCGACGGGAAGGTGGTAGCGACAGATCGGGCGGATGCCTTCAACCGGGACAGGCTGATCGCGACGATGGGGGGAGCGGCGGCGCGGGAAAAAGTCTTTTCCGAAGAAGCGAAAGGACAAAGGGAAATCGGTCAGGTTTGCGTCAGGGCACGGCCCGCGCGACAAACGGACGATATGCAGCTTGTCGCCCGGTCGGGCGAGATCATTGGTCTCGCAGGTCTCGCCGGCAACGGGCAGACCGATCTTCTGCTGGCGATCTTCGATGCGGCCGGTAGTCGTCGCTCCGGCATGGAAGTGACGGCACCACTCGCCCTCGTCGCGGGCGACCGCCAATCCGATGGCATCTTCCCGGAATGGTCTATCACCCAGAATATCGGCATTCGTTCGATCGAACGGATGATGAGCGGCATGCTGATCTCATCGCGCCAGGAAGCGGAGCTTGCCTCCCGTTGGCAGCGGAGGATCAAGATCCGCACACCGGACATGGGCAACAACATCCTGTCGCTCTCGGGCGGCAACCAGCAGAAGGCGCTGTTTGCGCGAGCGCTCGGTTCGGATGCGAAGATCATCCTCATGGACGACCCGATGCGCGGCGTCGATATCGGCACCAAGCTCGACGTCTACGACCTCATACGCGAGGAAGCGCATAACGGCCGCACATTCCTCTGGTACACGACCGAGACGGAAGAACTCGAAAATTGCGACCGTGTCTACGTCTTCCATAATGGCCGCATCGTCGCCAATCTCGGCCGGGACGAACTCACCGAGGAAAAGGTGATCCAGTCCTCCTTCGGCGAGACGGTCTGACATGACCGCACTCCTCCCCACCGGCACGGCGACGAAATCGGTCCGCGAAACCGCGCGCCGGACAAGGCTCCTGCGCGCGCTCTTGCCGGCATTGTCGCTGGCGCTTGTTCTCATTGCCATCGCCTGGCTCAATCCGCGCGCCATCAGCTATTTCGGTTTCAGCCTGATGCTCAATTTGGCGATCCCGATCGCGCTGGCGACCATCGCGCAGATGTTCGTCATCGCAGGCAACGAACTCGACCTTTCGATCGGCACATTCGTCGGCTTCGTCGGCTGTGTAACCGCCACCTGGCTGCATGACGCACCTTTGCTCGGCGTTGCAGTCCTCATCGGGTCCATCGCGGTCTATGCACTGCTCGGCGCGCTCATCTACCTGCGCAACCTGCCCTCGATCGTGGTGACGCTCGGCATGAGCTTCGTCTGGCAGGGCCTCGCCATCCTCATCCTTCCCAAACCCGGCGGCAAGGCGCCGGACTGGCTGCTGGCGATCACCCATTTCAAGCCACCATTCATCCCCTTTCCGATCGTCGCCGCGCTCGTCATCGCCGCTGTGGTCCATGTCGGGCTGATGCGGACATCCTACGGCGCGGTGCTGCGCGGTTCGGGTGGCAATCCAACCGCCATCGGGCGTGCCGGATGGTCGCTGCTCAAGACCAAGATGATCCTGTTCGGCCTGGCGGGTGTTTTCGGCGTGCTTTCCGGCATGATCCTCATCGGCATCACGACTTCCGCCGACGCCAATATCGGCAATGGCTACACGCTCCTGGCAATCGCCGGCGTCATCCTCGGTGGCGGCGAATTCATGGGCGGACGCGTCTCGCCGGTCGGCGCGGTGATCGGCGCGCTGACGCTGGCGCTCGCGGCCTCGCCGCTCCTGACCTTCATGCGCATTCCGCCCGACTGGCAGGTCGCCGCCAACGGCGTCATCCTCATCATCGTGCTGGCGGCGCGCGTCCTGATCAGCCGCAAGGAGGCATAGATGACGCAGGTCAAAGCCCTCCTGGCAAAACCATGGATCTGGTCGTTCCTGGGAGCGTTCGTGGTCTGGGCCGCAACGGTGGCCTTCACCGGCGGGCATGGCGGCGGGGGCATGATCACGGCGGCGCTGTCGCTCGCCGTCTTCACGGTGATCGTCGGCATCGGCCAAATGTTCGTCATCACGCTCGGGCCCGGCAATATCGACCTGTCGCTGCCGGCCAATATCGGGCTGGCAGGCGCGGTCGCGATGAAGGTCATGGATGGCAGCGACAGCATGCTGGTCATCGGGCTGGCTGCGGCGCTCGCCAGCGGCTTCGCCGTCGGGACGGCGAATTACCTCCTGATCCGGGCGCTGCGCATTCCGCCGATCATCGCCACGCTCTCGGCCGCTTTCATCATCCAGTCGATCGACATCAGCTATGGGCGCGGCCTGCAGATCAAGCCACCGCCCGGCTTTGCGGACTTCGCCAACCTCAAATATTTCGGCATACCGGTGCTGGCGATCCTGGCGGTCCTGTTCGCAATTGCCGCCAGCATCGCGCTCAACCGGATGGTCTACGGGCGCTCGGTACTCGCTATCGGGCAGAACATCCGAGCGGCTAAACTCGCCGGCGTGAAGGTCCAGCGAACCAGCTTCATAACCTACGCGCTATGCGGCACGCTTGGCGGCCTCGATGGCGCGCTTCTTGCCGCCTATTTCCGCGGCGCCAATGTCGATATCGGCAACGAATACCTTTTGGCTTCGATCGCCGTCGTCGTCATCGGCGGCACGTCAGTCGCCGGCGGCAAGGCCAATGTCCCCGGCGTGTGGGGCGCGGCGCTTTTCCTAGTGCTGCTGCTCACCATGCTGAACACGTTCGGCTTCAGTGTCGGCGTCCGCCTCGTCCTGACGGGCTTGATCATCGTCGGTGTCATCACCGCCGCCGGCAGTCCGCGCACGGAACGCTGAACCGCGCGGCGATGCGCAGGGAGAATCGAACGAGGCGTGGCATTTTGACTGATTGTTCGCCGTTTACCTCGGAATGGTCGGCTATTATGCTGCGCTCAAATTCTGAGGGACGACCCTATGAACTATCAGCGGTTCTTCGAAGAAGCGATCGACCAGCTTCATGCTGAAAAGCGCTATCGCGTATTTGCCAATCTCGAACGCATAGTCGGCCGTTTCCCGCGCGCCATCTGGCGCGACGGCGGTGAGCAACGCGAGATCACAGTCTGGTGCTCAAACGACTATCTCGGCATGGGCCAGCATCCCGACGTGATCGCAGCGATGCAGAACGCGGCGGGCCATATGGGTTCCGGCGCCGGCGGCACGCGCAACATTTCCGGCAACAACCACCCGCTGGTCGAACTCGAGGCCGAACTTGCCGATCTGCACGGCAAGGAGGCGGCGCTGGTCTTCACCTCAGGCTTCATCTCCAACGAAGCGGCGATCTCGACCATCGCACGGCTCTTGCCGAATTGTCTTATCCTCTCCGATGAATTGAACCATGCATCGATGATCGAGGGCGTACGCCGCTCCGGCGCGGAGAAGAAGATCTTCCGTCACAACGATCTCGCCCATCTGGAGAGCCTGCTGGCGGCAGCGGCGCCTGAGCGTGCCAAGCTGATCGTCTTCGAAAGCGTCTATTCGATGGACGGCGACGTTTCGCCGATCGCCGCGATCGCCGACCTCGCCGAGAAATACAACGCCATGACCTATATCGACGAGGTCCACGCGGTTGGCATGTACGGACCGCGTGGCGGCGGCATCACCGACCGCGAGAGCCAGGCACACCGCATGGATATCGTCGAGGGCACGCTCGCCAAGGCCTTCGGCACGCTCGGAGGCTACATCGCCGGTACGCGCGCCGTTATCGACGCAGTACGCTCCTACGCACCGGGCTTCATCTTCACCACGGCGCTTCCGCCTGCCATTGCCGCGGCCGCGACAGCCTCCATCCGCCACCTCAAGAACTCACAGTCGGAGCGCGACGCCCAGCAACGGCAGGCGCGACGCGCCAAGGAGGTGCTTTCCGCCGCCGGCCTGCCGGTGATGCCGTCCGAGACCCACATCGTACCGGTGCTGGTCGGCGATCCGGAGCTTTGCAAGAAGGCCAGCGATCATCTGCTTGACCGCCACGGCATCTATATCCAGCCGATCAACTACCCGACCGTGCCGCGCGGCACGGAGCGGCTGCGGATCACGCCGACGCCCTTTCATACAGACGAACTGATCGACGGGCTGAAGGACGCGCTTCTGGAGACCTGGCAGGCGCTTGGCATTCCCTTCGCGCCTGCGGTGGAAGAAGAGCGCGCCTCTTCGGAAAGAGTGGTGCCGTTGGTTGTTTCCAAGTCAGGCGGGTAAGGCCTAGAGTCTCCCTACCCACTCCGCCAGCCGGCGGGCCGCTTCCTCGATCTGGTCGAGCCGGCGATGGAAGCAAAGCCGGAAGAAGCCCTCGCCGTCGAAAGCAGAGCCCGGCGCCAGGCCGACATTCGCCTCGTCGAGTATGCGGAAGGCCGCTTCCCGCGAATCCGTCACCCCGTCCACCGAGAAGAAAAGATAGAACGCGCCAGGCGGTACGGCGAAATGCGCGCGGCCGGTCTCGGCAAGGATGCCGCAGACGAGATCGCGCGCTTTTTGCGCCCGCTCCACCTGTTCGGCGATAAAGCCGTCGCCTTCATCCAGTGCCGCGACCGCGCCGCGCTGCATGAACTGCGCCACGCCGGAAGTCGAATATTGGATGAGGTTCTCGAAGGTCTGCTGCAGCGACGGATGCACCGTCAGCCAGCCGATACGCCAACCCGTCATCGCCCAGTTCTTGGAGAAGGTGTTGACGAAGAGGATGCGGTCGTCCGGCTCCATGATGTCGAGGAACGAAGCGGCGCGGCCAGCGCCATAGTGGAACAGCGCATAGATCTCGTCCGCGATGATCCAGAGATTATGGCGCCGCGCCAGATCGAGCACGGTCTTGAGCGTATCGCGGTCGGCGGTCCATCCGGTCGGATTGGACGGGCTGTTGAAGAAGATCGCACGCGTTCTCGGCGTCACCGCCTTCTCGATCCGGCCGACATCGCAGGACCAGCCCCATGACCGGCCATTGTCGCCGAAATCAAGCGACACCGGCACGGGTTTCGCCCCCGCAACGCCGGCAGCGCCCGGGAAATTCGGCCATGCCGGCGCGAGATAGATGACCTCGTCGCCGGCGCCGGCAGTCGCCTGCAATGCAAGCTGGATCGCCTGCATGCCGCCGCCGGTCACCAGGAACTCCCCCGCCGCGAAGGCGCGGCCGAAATGGCGCCCATAGTAGCGCGCCAGCGCCTCTCGCAATTCGGGGATGCCGCGCTGCCAGGTGTAGAAGGTTTCGCCACCCTGCAACGCGTGCGTGGCGGCATCGGCAATGAAGGCCGGCGTCGACAGATCGCCCTCGCCGACCCATAGCGGGATCACGCCCGGCCGGCCCCTGCCGCGGTTGGCGAGAGCCGAGATGCCACTTTCCGGAGCCAGACGGGCTTCGGTCCTGAGATGGTCGATGAGGTTCATGGAAATGACCGGAAGCATCCCGGCCGATCCGGCCGGGATGTAATCGAAGATGGAGATTGTCCTATGCGCGCTTGGCGAGAAGGTCGCGGATTTCGGTAAGCAGCTTGACGTCGGCCGGAGGCGGCGCATCCGGTGCCGGCGCAGCAGGCGCTTCTACCCGTCGGCGGATCGCATTCACGCCTTTGACCATCATGAAGATGATCCAGGCAAGGATCAGAAAGTTGATAACCACGGTGATGAAACTGCCGTAGGCGAGCACCGCGCCCTGCTGCCTGGCGGCTGCGAGTGTCGGCGCATTCACCCCGGAGGAAAGGCCGATGAAGTAGTTGGAGAAGTCGAACCCACCGAAGATCGCACCGACGATCGGCATGATGACGTCGTCCGTCAGCGATTTGACGATCAATCCGAAGGCTCCGCCGATGATGACACCGACGGCAAGGTCCATCACATTGCCTTTTGCAATGAATTCCTGGAATTCTTTCAGCATCGATTTCTCCTTTGCATCCGGATCGGTGCGTAGTCTGATTTCCCGCCGAATCTTCGCCCCCACGGCAAGAACTTAGCAAAATGCGCGGCAAGGTCATTGAAAAAATTGCTTTCTATCCTCGGTTACGGTTTCACCTTTCTTCAGAAGACCGGAAAGGTGCCTGCGCTTCTCTTCGAGCAATTTCCTAGACTCTGCCCACCGGCTGCTCTACCCATCCGCTGAACGCGTGCCGATTTCGGAGGACCTCCGGCGTGCAGGGCTGGCCCATATTTCTCGCGGCGATCGCCTATGTGACGATGCTCTTCGTCGTCGCCAGCGTCGGCGACGGGCGTGCCCGGCGCAGCAGCGCGACCATGCCGCGCCCCTATATCTATGCGCTCAGCCTGGCCATCTACTGCACGTCGTGGACGTTCTTCGGCTCGGTCGGCCTTGCCTCGCAGCACGGCTTCGACTTCCTGTCGATCTATATCGGGCCGATCATCGTATTCGTTTTCGGCTTCCCGCTGCTCAAGCGCCTGATCCGGTTGGTGAAGGCAGAGAAGATCACGTCGATCGCGGACTTCCTCGCCGCCCGCTATGGCAAGAGCTTCGCCGTCGCCTCCATCGCCACCATCATCGCTACGATCGGCACCATCCCCTATATCGCGCTGCAGCTTCGGTCGATTTCCGGCTCCGTCGACCTGATGGTGACGCACTATCATCAGGCGGCGACCAGCGCCTTCCCGCTCGGCGACGCGGCCTTCTCCGTCGCCTTCATGCTCGCCGTATTCGCCATGCTCTTCGGCACGCGCCATGCCGACGCCACCGAGCATCAGGACGGGCTGGTGCTCGCGATGGCGGTGGAATCCGTCGTCAAGCTTCTGGCCTTCCTCGCCGTCGGCGTAACGGTCATGTTCTTCCTGGCCGACCGGCCGACAAGCCTAATCGAGGCTATCCGCGAAAACGAAGACGTGCAGGCGGCGCTCAACTACCATACCTCGATCACATCATGGCTGGTCATGACGGGGCTGAGCGCCGCCGCCGTCATCATGCTGCCCCGCCAATTCTACATCATGATCGTGGAGAACCGCTCCGAGAGCGAATTGCGCAAGGCCGCCTGGGTTTTCCCGCTCTATCTTGTGGCCATCAACATCTTCGTCATTCCGATCGCCTTCGCGGGGCTGACACGCATCGGCGACGCCACCAGCGCCGATCTCTACGTGCTGGCGCTGCCACTGGCGCATGACCGCGACATCATCGCCATGATCGCTTTCATCGGCGGGCTTTCGGCGGCTACCGCGATGGTTATCGTGGCAAGCGTCGCCTTATCCATCATGATCTCCAACGATCTGGTGATCCCGCTTTTCCTGCGCCGGCTGCTGAGACCCGAACTAGGCGACAACGAGGACTGGTCGAAGATCATCCAGACCATTCGCCGCGCAGCGATCTTCGTCATCCTGTTCGCGGGCTTCCTCTACCATCGCGGCATGCCGAGCGACGTGGGGCTGGTATCGATCGGCTTGATCTCGTTTGCCGCGATCGCGCAATTCATTCCGCCGTTTGTCGGTGGCCTCCTCTGGCGTGGCGCCAATGCGCGCGGCGCCGCGCTCGGCCTGGTCGCGGGCGGGATCGTGTGGGCCTACACGCTCTTCATCCCGTCTTTCCTGCCGCATGGGACGGCGTTCCTGCTCAACGGGCCGTTCGGCATCGAGGCGCTCAAGCCGCAGGCGCTCTTCGGGACCGATGCCGCGCCACTCAACCACGGCGTGCTGTGGAGCCTGGCGCTCAACACTGTGTTCTACGTGCTCGGATCGCTGTCGAGGGCATCGAAGCCGCGCGAGCGTATCCAGGCGGCGCTGTTCGTGCCGCGAGACGCAGGCCCGATGCCAGCCTTCCGGCGCTCGCGCACGACCATAACCGTCAACGACATCAAGGACACGATCTCGCGCTATCTCGGCATGGAGCGGACGGAACGTTCGTTCCAGACCTTCGAGGAACAGGAGGGCCATCCCATTCCCGGCAACGCGCCGGCCAGCATGGAGACCATCCGCTTTTCCGAGCAGCTACTGGCGAGCGCCGTCGGGTCGTCCTCGGCACGCCTCATCCTATCGCTCCTCGTCCAGCGGAACGACCGCTCGGCGAAGGACGCCTACCGCCTGCTCGACGACGCCTCCGACGCCCTCCAGCACAATCGCGACCTTTTGCAGATCGCGCTCGACCAGATGGAGCAGGGCATCACGGTCTTCGACAAGGATCTGAGGCTGACCTGCTGGAACCGTCAGTACCGCACACTGTTCGATCTGCCCGACGAACTCGGCCAAGTGGGGGTGTCGCTCGGGCGCATCCTGGCTTTCTTGGCCAAACGCGGCGATATCCTCCAGCCGGAAGAGGCCGAGACGCTCGATCGGCTGACTACCTTCGGCCTGTCATGGCAGCTCGAACTGAGGACGAGCGGGCGTATCATCGAATTGCGGTCCAACCCGATGCCTGACGGCGGCATCGTCGCCACCTATGCCGACATTACAGCCCGCGTTCAGGCGGATGCCGAACTGAAGCGCATCAACGAAACGCTGGAGCAGCGGGTTACCACCCGCACCGGCGAACTGGTGCGCGTCAACGAAGAACTGGCGCAGGCGCAGAAAATCGCCGAGGAGGCCAATCTCGGCAAGACGCGCTTCCTCGCTGCGGCCGGCCACGACATCCTGCAGCCGCTCAACGCGGCACGACTCTACTGCTCCTCGCTGATCGAGAAGGCCGGCGCCGGGGAGCCGAGCGAAGCCGCCCGCAATATCGAATCCTCACTGGAATCGGTGGAAACCATCCTCGGCATGGTGCTCGATATCTCGCGCCTCGACACCGGTGCGCTGAAGCCGTCCGAAACGGTCTTCCGTCTCGACGAACTTCTGCAGCAGATCGCCACCGACTTCCAGCCAATGGCGGAGGCCAAGCGGCTCCACATGACGATGGTGCCTTCCTCGCTGATGGTGAGGACCGACCGCAACATGCTCAGGCGCGTCGTGCAGAACCTTGTCTCCAACGCCATCAAATATACACGCGAGGGCCGCATCCTGGTCGGCGTCAGGCGGCGTGGGGAACTCGTCGAAATCCAGGTTTTCGATTCCGGCATCGGCATTCCCGAGGACAAGCTGAACACCGTGTTCCGCGAATTCACCCGGCTCGACGAGGGCGTGCGTGAGGCGCCCGGGCTCGGGCTCGGGCTGTCGATCGTCGACCGCATCGCGCGGGTCCTGAGGCTGGAACTGCACCTGCAATCGCTGAAGGGCAAGGGCACGCGCTTCTCCGTCATCCTACCGGTCACGCATGAGGCGCCACAGGCGGCAATCGTCGAATCGGCACCTGGTTCCGGGCCTGTCTGTGCGCTTTCTGGCCTCTCGGTGCTCTGTATCGACAACGATCCGCGCATCGTCGAAGGCATGCGCCTTCTTCTCGAGGGGTGGGGATGCGCAGTCCGCACGGCCTCGGGTTCGACCGTGCTCGATGAACAATCGTCCGCCGAGCCCGACGTTATCCTGGCGGATTATCATCTGGACGGCGAGAACGGCCTGGAGCTGATCGCGCGATTGCGTTCGCGCTACGGACAGGACACGCCGGCCCTGCTCCTGACTGCCGATCGCTCGGAAGAGTTGAAAGCGATGGCCGAACGCATGGAAGTCGGCGTCCTCAACAAGCCGATCAAGCCGGCGGCGCTGCGCGCCATGCTTTCACGCTATCGCAAGGTGCTGTCGGCCGCCGAGTGAGGCTCCACGGATACAGCGTCAGCCTGCCGCCTGCAACGGCTCGCCGCCGATCTTCGAAAGCAGGATGACGGCCTGGGTGCGGCTGTCGACGCCGAGCTTCTGCAGGATCGCGGAGACGTGCGCCTTGACGGTTGCTTCGGAGACGTTGAGTTCGTACGCGATCTGCTTGTTCAAAAGCCCTTCCGCCAGCATGCCCAGTACGCGCGTCTGCTGCGGCGTCAGCGTCTGGATGCGGCCGATCAGGTCCGATATCTCGGCATCCGCCTCTACGCCCAGATCGATATCCTTCGGCGTGGCTATACCGCCGCCGAGCACGGTCTCGATCCCGCCCCGGATTTCCTCCATCCCCGCAGATTTGGAGATGAAGCCGGAGGCGCCGAGTTCCAGCGCCCGGCGAATGGTGACGACATTGTCATGGGCGGAAACGACGATCACCGGCACCGCCGAATGCAGACCGCGCAGCGCCACGAGCGCGGAGAGGCCGCTGGCGCCGGGCATGGAGAGGTCGAGCAGGACCAGATCCACGTCCTCATTGGCAACGAGAGCGGCCTTGGCACTTTCAAAATCGCCGGCCTCGATGATCGTCGGGTTATTACCGATGGTCGAGAGCGCCTGCTTCAGCGCGCCTCGGAAAAGCGGATGATCGTCGGCAATGACGAATTTGTAGTCCGATTGCACCGATGCCCTCCCCAGGATCGCACGGATCGTTGTCTTGTCCGAACGCGACGAAAGTTCAATTATGCGGGGAGCCCATGGATTTGCAAGCGGACAGCGGTTGCGGTCAGTTGACCATGCGTGTGTTATCCGGGATATCGAGCGAAAAGGCGGGAATATCGACCTCGAAAGTGGCGCCCAGCCGGTCGCAAAGCGTATAGCGGCCGACCATGATGCCGGACGGCGTGGAGAGCGGGCAGCCGGAGGTGTATTGAAAGCTGTCGCCTGGCTCAAGCTCCGGTTGTTCGCCGACAACGCCCGGCCCGCGCACTTCCTCGACCTTGCCTGCGCCGTCGATGATGTGCCAATAGCGCGAAAGAAGCTTTACGAACCCGTCGGAATTGTTGGCGATCGTGATCCTATAGGCCCAGACATAGTGCCCGTCCTCCGGGTCGGAGCGGTCGGCCAGATAGAAGGGCTCGACGCAGACCTCTATGTCGCGGGTCACGGCGCGATACATGACGCAATCCTTCCGGGGCACAATCCTTCCTGGAACCCTTCATGAAGCACAGAATCGCGCAGGGCGCGGCCCCGGTCAACGCCTGACACGAATGTGAGCGGTGCTTGCTGCCCAATCCCCGCTGCGACAGCTATAGGAAACGTTCGGGAGAACGCGATGCTGGACGGCTGGACAAGGAAACGTATCGATCCGCTGGTCCGGCCGGCAGCGATCATGGCAGCACGGGCGGGCCTTTCGGCCAATGCGATCACCGTCACCGGTTGTATCGTCGGGCTCGCGGCTGCGGCATCGATCGCAAATGGCTGGCTCGCCGCCGGACTTCTTCTGATCCTTGCCAGTCGTTTCGGAGACGCGCTCGACGGCGCGGTCGCCTGCATCCGCGGGAAGACCGATCTCGGCGGCTACCTCGATATCGTGCTGGATTTCGTTTTCTACGGCGCGGTGCCGATGGGTTTCGTGTTCGCCGATCCGGCCACGAACGCCGTTCCCGGCGCCGCGCTCATCCTGTCCTTCTACATCAACGGCTCAAGCTTCCTCGCCTATGCAATCATGGCGGAGCGGCGGAAGCTCCAAACCGACGCACGGGGTTCGAAATCGCTTTATTTCACCACCGGGCTTGCCGAGGCGACCGAGACGATCGCGGCATTCGCGCTCGCCTGCATATTCCCCGGCTGGTTCCCCGTCATTGCCTGGGTGTTCGCTGCGATGACGCTCTATACCGCACTCTGCCGCATCGTACTCGCCGTACGGACGTTCCGGTAACGCTTAAGCCGCCCTAGAAAGCGCGCGGTCGATATCGGTCATGAGATCGTCCACATCCTCCAGGCCGACCGACAGCCTGACCGTTCCCGGATTGATGCCCAGTTCCGCGCGGGCCTCTTCGGTGAGGTTCTTGTGCGTCGTCGTCGCAGGATGGGTGATGAGGCTTTTGGCGTCACCCAGATTGTTGGAAATACGGATGATCTCCAGCGCGTTCTGGAAAGCGAAGGCGCCTTGCTTGCCACCCTTCACGTCTATGCACAGAAGCGTCGAGCCGCCCTTCATCTGCTTCTTCACGATATCGGCCTGCGGATGGTCGGCTCGGCCGGGATAGATCAGGCGCTCGACATGGGTATGCCCGGCCAGGAAATCGGCGATGCGTCCGGCGCTCTCCGTCTGCTGGCGCACACGAAGCGGCAGCGTCTCCAGGCCCTTGAGCAGCGTCCATGCGTTGAAGGGCGACAGCGACGGGCCGGTGTGGCGGAAATAATCGTGCAAATTCTTTTCGATCCATTCCTTGTCGGAAAGAACGATGCCGCCCAGGCAGCGCCCCTGCCCGTCAATGTGCTTGGTCGCGGAATAGACGACGACATGAGCGCCGAGTTCGAGCGGCTTCTGCTGCATGGGCGTGGCGAAGACATTATCGACCACGAGGCGCGCGCCGATCGAATCCGCCAGTTTCGCAACGGCGGCGATGTCGGCCACTTCGAGCGTCGGATTGGTCGGGCTTTCGAGGAAGAACAGCTTCGTGTTCGGCCTAATCCCCTTTTCCCACGCCGACAGATCGGTTCCGTCGACCAGGGTCGATTCGACGCCATACGCCGGCATCTGCTTCTCGATGATCCAGCGGCAGGAGCCGAAGAGCGCGCGGGCCGCGACGACGTGATCACCGGCCTTCACCGAACAGAGCAGCGCCATCGCCACGGCCGCCATGCCGGACGCGGTGGCGCGGGCGTCCTCCGCCCCTTCCAGCGCGCACATGCGCTTTTCGAACATGTCCACCGTGGGATTGGCGTAGCGGGAATAAATGAACCCTTCCGCCTCACCCTTGAAGCGTGCTTCGGCGGCTTCGGCGGTGTCATAAACGAAGCCCTGCGTCAGATAGATCGCCTCGGATGTCTCGCCGAAGCCCGATCGGAGCGTGCCGCCATGGACCAGTTTCGTCTGCGGCTTCCAGTTTGCTCCATTCGTCATCGGGACACCCTCAAAAACAAAAAACCGGCCCGCGAAATTCAAATCGCGTACCGGTCCGAAATCGGTCCTTTAGCGACTTGTTTAACGTGGCTGCAAGCCGACCGGCCAAATCACCACGGGATAAGGTCCTTTATGCCGTTGCCCCGCTTGCGTCAATCGGCAAGTGAATATCACGATAAACGTGAAATTTCGGGAGCCATACGTGCGGACAACCGGCATCCTGCCCGACCGCGATATCGCGGCGCTATTCAAGAGCGGCGCGCTCTCCTCCGCGCGTGTGCTCGACGATGACCAGATCCAGCCGGCAAGCCTCGATCTCAGGCTTGGCGCAAAGGCTTACCGCGTCCGTGCCAGTTTCCTTCCGGGCCCCGCGCACAGCGTCGCCGACAAGCTCGACCACCTGAAGCTGCATGAGATCGACCTCGAGCCGGGCGCGGTGCTGGAAACGGGCTGCGTCTACATCGTGCCGCTGATGGAGGAACTAAAGCTGCCGCCGGACGTCGCCGCCTCCGCCAACCCGAAAAGCTCGACCGGCCGCCTCGACATCTTCACCCGCGTCATGACCGATCACGGCCCGGAATTCGACAAGATACCGGCCGGCTATGCCGGGCCGCTCTATATGGAGGTCAGTCCGCGCACTTTCCCGATCGTGGCGCGCACCGGTTCGCGCCTGGCGCAGATCCGCTTTCGCAAGGGCCATGCGGTACTCGGGGAAAACGAACTTGCGGCGCTGCACCGGCGCGAGCGGTTGGTCGCGGCGGACGAGCCCAATATCACCGGCGGCGGCATAGCACTCTCCATAGACCTTACGGGGGACAAGAACGGTCTTGTCGGCTATCGCGGCAAGCACCATACCGGACTGATCGATGTCGACCGGCGCGCCGTGCAGGATCAGCACGATTTCTGGGAGCCGCTCTACAGCCGCGGCAAGGGCGAACTGATCCTCGACCCCGACGAGTTCTACATCCTCGTCAGCCGGGAGGCGGTGCATGTGCCGCCGGACTACGCCGCCGAGATGACGCCCTTCGATCCGCTGGTAGGCGAATTCCGTGTTCACTATGCCGGCTTCTTCGACCCCGGTTTCGGCCATTCGGCGGCCGGTGGAACCGGCAGCCGCGCGGTGCTTGAGGTTAGAAGCCACGAAGTGCCTTTCATCCTCGATCACGGCCAGATCGTCGGAAGGCTGGTCTACGAGCACCTGTTGGCGCGGCCGGATGCTCTCTACGGCGCCGACCTCAAATCGAACTACCAGGCGCAGGGCCTGAAACTATCCAAGCATTTTCGCTGACGAGCGCGATCAAGACGGGGCCTTTCGGGCAGGGCGGCGCCGCGCGACCGGCTTGCCGGCCTTCTCGCGAGCAGCCTTTTTGGCCGCCGCTTCGGCCTTTTCCTCTTTCTCCCGCTCGTCTTCCCGATGCCGGATCGCGACCAGGGCCGATGCCACGAGGCCGGTTGGCACAGCGATGATGCCAAGCGCGATGAACAGCATGAAGACGGTGAACAGGCGCCCGAAGAACGTGATGGGGTAGATGTCGCCATAGCCGACGGTCGTCAGCGTCACCGCCGCCCACCACATGGCGTCGAAGACGGAACGGAACTTGTCCGGCTGGGCATCGTGCTCGCACTGATAGATGACGAGCGCGCAGACATAGAGCACGACCAGCGCCGTGATGCCGAAGATGATGATCTCGTCCTTGACCGCGCGCCAGGCGACGCCGAACCGGTCAAGCGCCGCCGTGTAGCGCGCCAGTTTGAAAAGCCGGGCCAGCCGCAGCAGCCTGAGCGCCCGGATCGCGCGTAGGTCTATGCCGCTGCCGGTCGCAAGAAGCGCGATATAGAAGGGAGCGATCGCCAAAAGATCCACAACCCCGAAAAAGCTGCGCGCATAGCCGAGAGGGCGGGGTGTAGTGAGCAATCTGAGCACATATTCGGTGGTGAAGACCGCGATTACGAAGATTTCGAAAACATAAAGCGCTTCGACCGCCGATGGAGGCAGATCAGGCAGCGTCTCTACACCCATGGCGACGGTCGAAAGGATGATGATGGCATCCAGGAAGAGTTCAATATAGTGACCGAGACCCGGATGACGGCCGTCGAGCGCCGTCGCGACATGCTCTTTCCAATGCATCGGTCCCCTCCGTCGCGCATTCGAGGCCGAGACATAGCAGTCGAGCTATCGCCAGCGAAAGCTGCCGATTGCCAAAAACGGCGCCGACAAGCCGCTTGACAGGCTGGTATGGCCTCGTGGATTAATGCGGCCGTCGCGGGTGTAGCTCAATGGTAGAGCAGCAGCTTCCCAAGCTGAATACGAGGGTTCGATTCCCTTCACCCGCTCCACCTGTTCTGGCGGGCCTGTTTCATCGGCGATCGGTGAGAGAACGGCGCTTATGGCTGGACCCAACCCGAGACCCTCCACATCGCGCAAACGGACCGCAGCTTGGCGGAGCAAGCTGCGGTATATTGGACTTCACCGCCCTGAGCCCCATCTTGAAATTCGCGGATGAAAGATACTCAGCTCACGCATAACTGTCTCTTCGGTGCCGATGGTAGCTACACCATCCCGGAGCACCGTGCTTTGTGCCAGCAAGCCTCAAGATCCACCTCATGGCCGGATCATGAGGATGGCATCACTGCTGGGGAGTGCCAGACGCTTTCGATAGTTGCAGTTCTCCCGTTGCCCCCGATGGTGTGATGCCAAACACGCGCAGGGAGCTAAGTTGTTGCGGGCTCCCACGAAATGGGCACCCGGTGGAAAAACCACCTTTCGCCATCGCGCTTGATTTGAAGTATTCGGCTACATCGGGACGGTCGGTATCGGGGTCGATAGCGCAGACGAATTTTCCATCGACGAATACAACCACATGCTCCGCAGGTACTAGAAGATCCGTGTCTCCAGACCACCCAGCCAACTCAATGGCCGAGCCATTTACGCTGACGCGATCGACAGATCCAAATACCTTGTTCGTTACGATTGGATATTCATTCCCCTGCGATGACGTCAGGATATCGACGGCACCTCGGCGCTCGAGTTTGTAGGTACCAAGACCGGTGGAAATTGGACGAAGTTTCAAGACTGCTTCGGAACCTGACACCTGGAATGCAGACAAGGCATTTGCTCCAGCAGCGATAGAACCTGGCGGGAAAAGGGCCAAGATACGATCAGACCCGTTCTTGTCCTTATAAACCTGCGACAATGTCACGATCTTTCCGTTCAAAGCCAACGCTATCCAAGGTTGGCCGTCATCCCCCAAATTGGCCACCTCGCTAGACACAAGCCATGGTCTGAAATCGGAGGCCGGATCTATATCTGCGAGCATCGAGAAGTTCTGTGTCAGCCTTGCTTCTTGCTCTTTTGGGGCCTTAACGACGTCCAGGCTTTCAATGTCCTTCCCTATCATGCTCGCATATGGGCCGTTGACGGGCAGATCGGATAGTGAAGTTCCCGAACCGAATGTTTGCGTTTGCCATCCAAGCAGAGGCAAGCTTACTATAGAATTCCTATCGATGTTAAATTCTTTTGACCTAAAGACTATGTTCAGATTTTCACTTTCCTTATAATTTTCTGAGAATACGGATTGGCCATCAAACTTCCAATTAAGATCAATCCCTAAAACATCGGCTATCGTCGGAACTATATCTATATTAGAAACAAGATTCTTGTTTATTTCTCCCCTCTCCTGATTAGGCAATTTAATTAAGAGAGGGACGTGCAAAAGATCTACGTCTTTATAATTTAGAATACGATCTTCTGTATTTGTTTTAAATTCCCTTCCATGATCTGCTGTAATTATTATCATTGATCTATCATATGCGTTAATTGATTTCAGCCTTTTAATAAGCTCTCCAATCATTCTGTCGACATATCCAACTTGCATTAAGTATCTCTTGTACGCAAAATCAACAAAATGCTGATCAGACGACCATGCAGTTTTATCCATGCCGAAATCGGCAACCCTCTCATAATAAGTTCCGTCCGGATAAAACTGATAAGGCTGATGCGGCAGAAGTATATGCATAAAATTCAGGGTCTTATCATGGCCGTCGATACTCCCGATAAATTGGGAGAATTTCGACATTCGAGAGCTGCCCGACTGATCATTGAAGGCTTCAATTAACTCCGCCTCGGCGCCCTCCGATGGCGTGGATGCCACAGATCCGAAATTGTTCCAGCCATTTCTCAAAGACGGCAGGAATCGACCATGGAGCACTTTCGGAATAATTGCGTGACAATATACAATAAATATATCAGAAGCGAAGGTAATTTCACTGAACGCTCGCTCTTTCCCTGTACAGAGAGTGTCCGGGCAGAGGGACGTAATCGACTCTTTAACATTAAGCGCATAACTTCCGCCAAGCATCGTGAATAGATTGTTTGGATGATCATGGTAGGAAGGAAATTGCTTCGCGGGATCTGGTAATTCTCCTGACAAGATAGCCGGAACGGCGAACTGTGTCTGTGGATAGGTAGAGGTTGCGCGAGGATACCACCAGGCGTTGGCAGCGAGCTGCGCAAAATGAGGATAGCGAACTGAATCTATCTGGCCATCCTTGTTGAGTAGTGCAGTCGGATTAAACTCATCGAATATCACCATTACGATTGGTGTTTTTGCACGGGAGGCATCCACACCTGTGTTCGCGATCGATTGGCCGGGGAGGATCAGTTTCGAAGCGGGCGAGATTATTAGGAAATTGAGGGGAAAGAGCAGCGCACCGATCGAAAGGAACGTCAGCAACTGTTTCACGACTACGGACCGTGCATAAAGGGCCGTGCACACCGTCGCCGCAGCTATTGACACTGCAATTGGTGCAACGGCCGACTTCTCGAAGAACCGGTTGATGACCTGCAATGCGAGAAACGTCAGAAGAATCCAGACGACGAACAAATGCACAGATCGCTGGAGCCGACGGCTCATCGAGCGCAACCCGATTTCAGCAACCGCGATGAGGAGCGGCAATCCGATCGAAAGTGCTAAGACCAGTGCTATGATCTGGAGCCCGGCGGCGTGGTTTGCCACGAAAAACTCCGGCCCATCCGCGAGCGTGCTGTATACGGGCTGAGCGACGGCGACCCCAACAAGCGCAAAAACATGCAGGATTTCGATCCTGAGTGATCGATCTTTCAACGCGCTGCCTAATGCCATGCTTTCAATCTGCTATAGAAGGGATGTGCGATCATATCTGTAGAGAGTCCGGCCAGATTCAGAGATGACCTGCTTGCCAACGATCTTGGCTTTGCGCTGTATCGCGGCTTCAAATGTGGCTTCGTTGTAGTCTGGGAAGATATCCTCCCGCAGAGCCAGCATTTTCTGGACCGTGCTGTCAGCCTTCGGAACAAACTCGATGATGCCCACCGGTGCCAAGCTGACGAGCCAGTTCACTACGTCGACCAAGGGGACATTTCGACCGATGGCGAGATGATGCTCGAATGCCAGGGCGATCAAAGCGTCGGCATTTGCTCTTTCGGCAAAGCCGCGGCGTTCGCTTTGCCTCCAGCCTTGATTGGGGCTGGGATTCGCAGCGTCCAGCCAGAGCGGCAGGAAATTGAGACTATCCTGTTTCGACCTCGAGAACGCGATGTCCACCGCGGTCTGATCAAAATCGAATCCTATGATATATTCAGCGCCTCCTTTGAGAGCCGCGACGGAGTAATCGCCAGTGTTGCACCCCAGGTCGATCAACCGGCGCGGCTTGGTTGACGCCGCAAACTCCGCAATAGCGGTCCGCTTGGTTTCAGCTTCCTTGTCGGTATAGGTGTGCGTGGTCGCGTAATCGCCCCATACCGTTTTCCCATCTGCGGGGTGCAGTCGGTCGATCCAGTTCCGTAGCTGAACCAGAAACCCATTATAACCGGAACGGGAAAGGCTTCGCCGAGATTTCGCTTTGTCGATCGACGCTTCAGGGGCGTTTAAAGCTCGCCGCTCCAGGCTGGCCTGCATCAATACCTGGCTGAAGACGTTCCACGATATGCGCTTCTTGAACGGCAGCATTCCAGCCAGATGGAGAGTCGGTATACCCTCGAGAGCACCACGGAACCAGGCGTTGTGGGGAACCCCCAGAAGTGATCTCAGCAGAAGCGGGTTCAGAAATTGTTCGCAGAACTGGCAATGGCCATGCCAAAATTCCCCTTCCCGATAGGGGCGCAGAGACAGCAAATCGATGAAGACAGGTCTCGGGCCGACAAACTGGACGTTGTAAGCGGATGCGTCCGACAAAACGATATCACGCTTTAAAAGGCTGATCTGCATATCCAGATGATGCAGCGCCGCCTCCTTCAACTGGGCGAACGACCACTCATACGGATATGAAATATAAGGAATCCTCGGGTGTTCGATCACATATGCCGAATCACGGAGGCTACTAGGCCAGTCCTCGTGATCAAGCTCGGTGCTTCCTACGATGGTGCCCGCCGAGGCAAGGTCATCGAGAACACCGGAATCGCGAACCGTCTCGTACGCATCACGCGCGCGCTCGGTGACGGTTCTTAGAATTCTCAGATTGCTTTCATAGACATTACCAGATGGATCGCGAAACGATCCAGCGTCAGCGTTCAAATCAGACATCAATCGTCTAATTTATTGTTTTTCTTGCCAAACTTTTCCTGGATGGCATGTTTCAGACGCTGATAATTGAGGGAGATGACGGCACCGGCCGCCGCTATCCCGCCGATCAGCCCCTGCAGAATCATGCTCGCGGTGCCAGGATCGAGATACGCATACGCAGGCTGCGTCATCAAAGTGACGCACATAACGAATAGCGATATGCCAGCGAAAATTTTGGACACGGGGCACTCCTCTTTGCGCTGCAATTTCTGCAGCGGCAGCCCCTATCCGCCATGTCAGCCAGCCTTACTTTGTATGGATCATGTCATCAAGGAAAAATTCGTTGGCTATTGATTTCCGGCAGGTAACTGCTCGGCTGGCACACTTATGCCGCTTCAAGCGAGCGAGCCGGATTGACTAGGCCTTACAGGGTGCAGGACAGGACGCGATTGTTCCAGCCACCCATTGTACGACCCGGAGGGATAGGCAACAGACTGGACCCATGACATGGGTAACAGCCTTGAAGCCGCCGTCGCAAATGCGTATCTGCGCGGGCGACGGCTGGCCCTGGCCCAAAGGAGTGACCGATTTGAACGGTAGTCTCACCCGCTTCCTCGGCGACAGTCCGCTGCGCGTACTGTTCAAGCTGATCGTCGTTTCGTTCATCGTCGGCATCCTCATGAGCGCCTTCGGCTGGACGCCCTATGATATCTATTATGGCGTTCGCGACTTCTTCTGGCATCTGTGGAACATGGGTTTCCGGGCGATCGACCGTTTCGTGGCCTATTTCCTGCTCGGCGCCGCTATAGTAATTCCGGCATTCATCATCCTGCGGGTGTTGAGTTACCGGCGTTGACCCGCGCCCGGTCCCGCAAGGTTCCGGGAGACGTGCACTGGATCAGCCGGCAATACGCCCATTCGAGGTGACCAACCGGCTCGTGCTCTCGATCGCGGTGCCGATGACGCTTGCATATGTAACGACGCCGCTGCTCGGCATCACGGCCACTGCGGTGGTCGGGCAATTGGGCGACGCAGCGCTTCTCGGCGGGCTTGCCGCCGGTGCCATCGTCTTCGACGTCGTCTTCACCACCTTCAACTTTCTGCGCTCAGGCACGACCGGGCTGGTGGCACAGGCCTTCGGCCGTGCCGATCCCGCGGGCGAGCAGGCGGCCTTCTGGCATGCATTCGCCATCGCCGCCGTTTCCGGCATCGTTCTCGCTTTCCTCGGTCCGCTGATCGCGATTGCCGGATCGTGGTTCATGGATGCGGGGTCGCGTGTGACCGAGGCGATGCATCTTTACATCGGCATCCGCATGCTCGCCGCGCCTTTCACCCTCATCAACTATGCCGTGCTCGGCTATGTGCTCGGCCGAGGCCAAGGTGGGCTCGGGCTTCTGCTGCAAATCATGCTGAACGGCACCAATATCGTGCTGTGCATCCTGCTCGGGCTGGAACTCGGCTGGGGCGTCGCCGGTGTCGCCTGGGCGAGCGTCGCAGGCGAATTCGCCGCCGCGATCGTCGGCATGACCTACGTGCTGGCGCGCTTCCACAGGCTGCCGCCGCTGCCTAGAAGCCGGCTCTTCGACAGGAAGGCTTTCCTTCTCATGGTGTCGATGAACCGCGACATCATGATCCGCTCCTTCTCGCTGCTCGCCGCTTTCGCGCTGTTCACGCGGCAGGGCGCGCAGGAGGGAACACTGGCGCTGGCTGCGAACGCGGTCCTGATGAATTTCTTCCTCGTCGCCGGCTATTTCCTCGACGGTTTCGCCACCGCCGCCGAGCAGCTTGCCGGGCGCGCCATTGGCTCGCGCTACCGCTTCGCCTTTGACCGGGCGGTGCGGCTGACCATAATCTGGGGCTTCGGGCTGGCGATCGCCTCGTCGGCCGCATGCCTTCTCTTCGGCGGCGCGCTGGTGCGGCTCATCACCACCGCGCCGGACGTACGGGACATGGCCTACGCCTTCATGCCGTGGGCGGCGTTGACACCGGTCACCGGTGTTCTTGCCTTCCAGATGGACGGCGTCTTCATCGGCGCGACGTGGTCGCGCGACATGCGCAACATGATGCTGCTTTCCTTCGTGGTCTATCTGGCCGCGTTGATCGGGCTCGGAAAGGCCTTCGGTAATGTCGGCCTGTGGGCGGCATTGCATATCTTCCTGATCGTCCGAGGCCTCAGCCTGCTCTCGGTATTGCCGGCGCGCATCCGGGCCGCATTCGCCTAGAGCGACTGATCGGCCCAATAAGCGAGGCGGCTGTCGCGTATCTCGCGCACATTCTTCAATCCCTCGGATTCGGCGAAACGATCCATGCCACCGGCGATGCGGCCGGGCAGCGAGGGGCCGGCATAGATCATGCCGGTATAAAGCTGGACGAGATCGGCCCCGGCGCGGATCTTCTCCAGCGCGGTCTCCGTCGAATCCACCCCACCGAGACCTACGATCGGCATTGCCGGCCCCACACGGCGGCGCATCTTCGCCAACACGACGGTGGAGCGACGGAAAAGAGGCCGGCCCGAAAGACCGCCGCTTTCAGCTGCATGCGGATCGTCGTGAAGACCGTGACGGCTGGTAGTCGAATTGGAAACGATCAGCCCATCCATATTCTTGTCGAGGAGTTCGGCGGCGATGTCGTCCAGTTCGGCCTCTTCGAGGTCGGGCGCGATCTTGAGGAAGATCGGGACTTTGGCCCCCACGTCGCGCGCGGCCATCACCCGTGAAAGCAGTTCGGCGAGCATCCCGCGCCCCTGCAGATTGCGCAGGCCCGGTGTGTTGGGCGAGGAGATGTTCACCGCCAGGTAGGAGGCGACACCGGCGAAACGACGTACGCCGAGTTCGTAGTCGACGATACGGTCGGCGCTGTCCTTGTTGGCGCCGATATTGACGCCGACCACGCCGCCGCCGCGCCGCCGGCGAAGCCGCGCCAGCGCCTTTTCATGGCCTTCATTGTTGAAGCCGAGCCGATTGATGACGGCGCCGTCGCGCGGAAGCCGGAAGATGCGCGGTCGCGGATTGCCGGCCTGCGGCAGCGGCGTGACGGTCCCTATCTCGACAAAGCCGAAGCCGAGCCGCAAGAGCGCGTCGGGCACCTCGGCATTCTTGTCATAACCCGCCGCCAAACCGAGCGGGTTGGGGAAATCGATGCCGGCAATACGCGTTCCGAGCCGCTCGGTCGATCGCGCCGCCGAACAGAACGGCACGCCGCTTTTCAGCGCGGCGATGGAAAGGCCATGGGCGGTCTCGGGATCGAGAGCGAAGAGGAAATGGCGGCCGAGCCTGTCGAAGGCTCCGCTCATCGATCCATCGCGGGCAAGATGTGGACGCCGTTCGCGCCAAGCGGCATCGGCTTCGCCCACAGCACGGCGGAAAGCGGCAGGTCGGCGTAGAGATGCGGGAAAAGCGCGCCACCGCGCGAGACTTCGTACTTCAAATCGCCACCGAGCGCGGCCGCGTCCACCGAGACCAGCAGGAGGTCGTTCTTTCTGGCGAAATGCTTCGCGGTCGTCTCCGCCACCTGTTCGGCGGTCGAGAAATGGATGAAGCCGTCGGCGAGGTCGACCGGGGCACCTTTAAAAAGACCCTGCTTTTCGGCCTCGCGCCACTCGCTTTGCGTCACTATCTTGTAGATGCTGGCCATCCCGCCCTCGTCGGCTGCGGTTGGCCATACCGCAATTCGGGCACAAAACAATGCCCCAATGCGTTATAGCGGAGGAAAACGGAGGCGGAGATGCGCAAAGCCGTTCTCATGGGACTGACGGCGGCCACCATGCTGGCGGTGCCGACCGCAAACGCGGAAGACGCCGGACGCTATGTTTTCGACAAGTCGGAAAGCGGGATCGTGCGTCTCGACACGCAGACCGGCGAGATGTCCGCCTGCGAGCAGAAAGCCGGGCAACTCACCTGCCGTCCGGCGGCGGAAGAAAAACAGGCGTCCGAGAGCGAGATCGAGCGACTGAACCAGAAGGTCGACAGGCTCGAAAAGCAATTGGCGGACCTCGAAAAGCGCGTCGTCTCGCCGAAGGACCTGTTGCCTTCCGATGCCCAGGTCGACCGGACGCTCGGCATCATGGAGCGCTTCTTCCGCCGCTTCCTGGATATCGTCAGGGATTTCGACAATACCTTCCAGCAGGACCAGCAACCGAAGGCCGCGCCGGAGAAGACCTGACGCCCGGTCGAGCGGCGTTCTTGTTTGAAGCTCATTATGTTTGTGAAAATCCTTCTTCGTTCTGCGCCCCTTCGCACCCCCCTCTGTCCTGCCGGACATCTCCCCCTCAAGGAGGGAGATTAGCAGGCCGTGCCGCCTGCTCCCTTTCCTGCAGCTTTGATGGTTTGCGGAAGCGGTGATTCCAGCCAATCTCCCCCCTTGAGGGAGAGATGTCCGGCAGGACAGAGGGGGGTGCGAAGGGGTAAAGGACTATCCGCATTTGTGATCGCACATGCTCCACCCTCGCCACGCTGCCTTCCGGCCGTGGCCATTGTTCAGTCGGGAAGCGGGGCGCGAGGCCGTGCCTTCCGAATTGAAACAGGTGGCGCGACACACGCGCCCCGCCGGCGATTTCTGTTCCCGCCTGTTCCGCTGCTCCCCGAGCCTCACCCTGAACCTGCCGAAGGGTAGTCACTCCGAACAGGTCCAGTGCTCGTCCCGGGGTCTGTGTACCTTCTACCGGCACGCAGGGGTCATAGTGCCCCCAGGGGAACCTCCAGACGGGACCTCCCCGGCCGCAATGCCACGTCGGCATCACGGCGGAGGCGCCGGCTCCTCCCCACGCAATCACCGTCATGATCGGTGTTCCCGGTGGGAGGAACTGACAGGGAGTATGAGGATGGGCGGAAGGCGTGGAGAGAGAGGGGCGAAGAAAATGCGGGAAGCGCGGAGATCAGCGGTTTCCGGAGGCGGGCGGGCGCTAGTCTATC
Source organism: Mesorhizobium koreense (assembly GCF_031656215.1). Classification (NCBI taxonomy): domain Bacteria; kingdom Pseudomonadati; phylum Pseudomonadota; class Alphaproteobacteria; order Hyphomicrobiales; family Phyllobacteriaceae; genus Mesorhizobium; species Mesorhizobium koreense. The sequence continues at coordinate 4,903,741 of NZ_CP134228.1, forward strand.
CACGTTTTAGCGGCCAGGCCGGTCCCTTCCTCCGTCATTCCTGACCCTTCCGACAATCGCCGGAGATAGGGAAGCCGCCACGTTTCCACAGTTCCACGGGATAGGTCCCGGACAGGCCGCCTCACTGCGTTCGGGCTGCCTTCCGAGATGACGCGCGTGGTGGTTCTGCCGTCCGGGTTTACGAACTGCAAGCGGGGCCTTAGGACGCCGCCTTCAGTTCTTCGGCTTGAACTCCGCCGGGTCGAACTCGTAGCTGGTCGAGCAGAACTCGCAATTGACCCGGATCACGCCCTCTTCGATCGAGCTGTCGATCTCTTCCGCGGTGAAGCCGTCGAGGATCGTCTTGATCTTCTCGCGCGAGCAAGAACAATCGTCGACCACCTCGGTGCCGTCATAGACGCGCACGCCGTGCTCGTGGAACAGACGGTAAAGCAGCCGCTCGGCCCCAACCTCCGGGTCGACAAGTTCGACCGCCTCCACCGTCGACATCAGCGCCAGCGTCTCCTTCCAGGCATCGTCCGTGGCTTCATCGACGTCGTTCTCATCGCCATCGCCGCCGGGCAGGTCAGGCAGACGCCGGCGTTCCGCCGCGTCGGGGAGGAATTGCGCCATCAGCCCGCCGGCCCGCCAACGCTCCTCGGCGCCGCCGTTGCCGCGCACCACCATCTTGGCGACCGCGAGCCGTACATCGGTCGGGATCTGCTCCGATTGGCGGAAATAGACACGCGCGGCCTCCTCCAGCGAAGTCCGCTCGAGCGGGACGACGCCTTGGTAGCGCTGCATGTGCTCGCCCTGGTCGATGGTCAGCGCCAGGACACCGCTGCCGAGCAATGCCTCGGGCGAGCTGTCGCCGGCGTCGGCGGCGGCATCCACCGCCTCGCGGTCGTAACGGGCATAGGCGCGCATGGATTGCGGCGTCGAAAAATCCGCGACCAGCATATCGACCGGGCCGTCGGACCGGGTCTGCAGGATGAACTTGCCGTCAAATTTGAGCGCGGTGCCGAGCAGCGCCGTCAGCACGACCGCCTCCGCCAGAAGCCGGGCGACCGGCTCCGGGTAGGAATGGCGGCCGAGGATCTGGTCGAGGATCGGCCCAAGCTGGACGCCGCGCCCGCGAATGTCGAGCGCACCGACCTCGAAGGGTACGACATGGTCGTCGCCGGCATGGCCGAATTCACCCAGTTTGCGTTCACCGGTCTTGCTTGCTGGCGCGTTCAATGTCCGAACTCCATCGGGGATCGAACTCCACTGGGGCGTGCCGCGAAACGCGGGGCGCGGAGTTCAAGCGGAAATATACAATGATCGGCCGCAGATAAGTATGCCGGGCAGCTCTATCAAGCGCCCCGTCCATGCAGGCTCAGGCGCCCAGGCACCAGGCAATCACTGCCTTCTGCGCGTGCAGCCGGTTCTCCGCCTCGTCGAACACAACCGAATGCGGCCCATCGATCACCTCGTCGGTCACCTCGTCGCCACGATGGGCGGGCAGGCAGTGCATGAACAGCGCGTCCTTCTTTGCAAGCCGCATCAGTTCCGCGTTGACCTGATAGGGCACGAAGACGTTGTGGCCACGCGCACGATGCTCCTGGCCCATCGACACCCAGGTATCGGTGACGACGCAATCGGCGCCGCGCACCGCATCCTGCGGCGAGGTCGTGAGCATGACGTTGCCGCCATTCTCGCGCGACCACCCGACGTAACGTTTCTCCGGCTCGCTGCCTTCGGGCGTGGCGACGTTCAGATTGAAGCCAAAGCGGGCCGACGCCTCCATCAGCGAATTCAGCACGTTGTTGCCGTCGCCCGACCAAGCGAAGGTCTTTCCCTTCACGCTGCCGCGATGCTCCTCATAGGTCATCACGTCGGCCATGAGCTGGCAGGGATGCGTATCGTCGGTCAGCCCGTTGATGACGGGGATGTCGGCGTGCTCGGTCATCTCCAGGAGCCGGTTGTGCGAGGTCGTGCGCATCATGATGACGTCGACATAGCGCGACAGGACCTTGGCCGTATCGGCAATGGTCTCGCTGCGTCCGAGCTGCATCTCGGTGCCGGTCAGCATGATGGTCTCGCCACCGAGCTGGCGCATCGCCACGTCGAAGGAGACGCGCGTTCGGGTCGAGGGCTTGTCGAAGATCATCGCCAGCGTCTTGCCTGCGAGAGGGCGCTCGGTCTCACCTGCCTTGATGCGCGCCTTGCGCTTGCCCGCATCGTCGAGGATGGCGCGCAAATCCGCAGCCGAAACCGCCGACAGATCGGTGAAATGCCTCGGGGCGCTGGTCTGCCTGCCGGCCATTTCGGTCACGCCTTTCCGTTGCCGGAACCAGCGGCAAGCGTGGCCGCGCCGGCACGGATCCGCTCTACCGCCAGCCTGATCTCGTCGTCGGTGACGGTGAGCGGCGGCAGGAGCCGGACGACATTGTCGCCGCCGGGCACGGTCAGCAAATTCTGGTCGCGGAAGGCCGCATTGGCCGCAGCGTTCGGAACCTTGCATTTCAGCCCGAGAAGGAGCCCAGCGCCGCGAATTTCCTCAAAGACCGAGGGAAACTCGTCGATGATGGAAGCGAGCGACTGCTTCAGCATCAGCCCCTTGCGCTGGACGTCTTCGAGGAAACCGTCCTCCAGGATCACGTCGAGTACGGCGTTGCCGACGGCCATGGCGAGCGGGTTGCCGCCGAAGGTGGTGCCGTGCACGCCGGCCGTCATGCCGGCGGCCGCCTCGGCGGTGGCGAGGCACGCGCCGACCGGGAAACCGCCGCCGATGCCCTTGGCGATCGCCATGACGTCCGGCTCTATGCCCGCCCATTCATAGGCGAAGAGCTTGCCGGTACGGCCGACCCCGCACTGGACCTCGTCGAAAAGGAGAAGCAGGCCTTCCCTGTCGCAAAGCTCGCGCAGATCCCTGAGGAACTGCGCCGAGGCGACGCGGATGCCGCCCTCGCCCTGGACCGGCTCGATCAGGATCGCGGCCGTTTCCGGCCCGATCGCTTTCTTCGCAACTTCTATATCGCCGAAGGCTACCTGATCGAAGCCTTCCACCTTCGGGCCGAAGCCTTCCAGATATTTCTTCTGGCCGCCGGCGGCGATGGTGGCGAGCGTGCGGCCATGGAAGGCGCCCTCGAAGGTGAGGATGCGGAACCGCTCCGGCCTTCCGTTCGCATAGTGATAGCGGCGTGCCGTCTTGATCGCGCATTCGAGCGCCTCGGCGCCCGAATTGGTGAAGAAAACCTTGTCGGCGAAGCTGTTGTCGACCAGCCGCCGGCCGAGCCGCTCCTGCCCCGGAATCTCATAAAGATTGGAGACATGCCAGAGCTTGCCGGCCTGCTCGGTCAGGGCCGCGACGAGGTGCGGATGGCTGTGGCCGAGCGAATTGACCGCGATGCCGCCGGCGAAGTCGAGATATCGCTCGCCCTGGCTCGTCAGGAGCCAGGTGCCCTCGCCCCGGTCGAACGCCAGGGGGGCCCGTGCGAAAGTGTCGTAAATCGCCGAATTCGTCATCTTGTTCTCTCCGAAGGCGGCAGCCGTCTCCATCTTCGGCTTCCTGTCGGATCACACCGCCAAATCAAAAAAGCCGCCCCGGGGGACGGCCTTGCAATTCTTATCAGGGTTTTGCCCGGTCGTGTCAACGCGAAGATGGCCGCCGAGGCGCTCCCCAATCCGCTTGCTGCGAGAGGCCGGTACGGCCCGGCGGACGCTGGACCAAACATCGGCGATACGTTTCGATTACGTATGGTCCAATGTCAGGTGCGAGTGTTGCAAGCACGCTACAGCAAGGCCGGGCAAGTTGGGGAAAACCGAAAAAACCGATTCGTGAAACTTTGCCGACTCTTGTCACCGAGTCAGTCAATAAGGTAGTTTGCGGGTAACGAAGAACTAGATTTCGTGCGGCGGACCTAGCAACCATATATATGTGGTATCGCCTCGGCTTTTGTCGAGCCGATGATGGATTCCGATTCCGCGCGCCGCATATAGGAGCGTGCCCCATGAACTGGACGGATGAACGCGTCGAACTTCTCAGAAAGCTTTGGTCGGAAGGGTTGAGCGCCAGCCAGATCGCGGCGCAACTCGGCGGGGTGAGCCGCAACGCGGTGATCGGCAAGGTGCACCGCCTGAAGCTTTCCAGCCGCGGGCGCGCCACACCGGCACCCCGAAGCCAGAAGAAGATGACGCATGGCGGCGGTACGACGAAATCGGCGCCGCGCGGGCCTTCGCGGCCCGTCGTCACCTCGATCGGGGCAACGGCACTCAAGGTCGAATTCGAGGCCGAGCCGCAGCTTCGTCATATGGAACGGCCCGTCGAGAACGTGGTCGTGCCCATCTCGCGGCGGTTGAAGCTGATCCAATTGACCGAGCACACCTGCAAGTGGCCGAACGGCGATCCGCTGGCGGAGGATTTCAGCTTCTGCGGCAATGACTCGCTGGAGACCGGGCCCTATTGCACCTACCACTCACGCATCGCGTTCCAGCCGGCGTCGGAGCGGCGGCGCAGCCGCTAGAGCGTTTTGTTTTTTACGCAATTCCGGACGGAAAACCGGTTTCCACTTTTCCTGGAATTGCTCTAGGCACCCTCCCCCCGCAGCCAGGAGAACCAGCGTCCGCTCGCGGCTCTGACGAGCGGCGTCAGCCGGGTGCGGTTGTAGGCGTCGGCCGCCATCTTTATCGCCTCCGCCTGGGTCGGGTAGGTATGGATGACCTTCGCCAGCGCGCGCAGCCCCATGCCGCTGCCGATCGCCAGCGATATGCCGTTGATCATCTCGCCGGCGTGACGCGCGACGATCGTCGCGCCGAGGATGCGGTCCGTGCCTTCCCTGACATGTATCTTGACGAAGCCCTCGTCCTCGCCGTCGGTCACGGCGCGGTCGACGTCGTGCATGAGGATGGTGAAGGTGCGGACGGGAATGCCGCGCTCTCGCGCCTGGATCACATACATGCCGACATGGGCGATCTCGGGATCGGTATAGGTGCACCACGGTACGGTCAGCCGGCTCATGCGCGAGCGGCCCGGGAAGAGCGCGTTGCGCACCGCTATGCGGGCCGAGGCGTCGGCCATGTGGGTGAATTTGTATTTCAGGCAGACATCGCCGGCGGCATAGATGCGGCGGTTGGTCGTGCGCAGGAAATCGTCGACTTTTATGCCCCTGACGGTGTCATACTCGACGCCTGCCGCTTCGAGCCCGATCCCTTCGACATTGGGCGAGCGGCCGACACCGACGATGATCTCGTCGACCGTGACGGATGATTTCCAGTCGGCGTTGACGAGGTCGGCGATCTTGTTCCGGCCTTCCGTTCTCACCGCGACGACCTCGGTGTTCAGCCTTATCTCGACGCCGTTATGGGCGAGCGCGTCGGAGACGATCTGCGCGGCGTCGCGCTCCTCCCATGGCAGGAATTTAGGCTCGTTCTGGGCGATCGTGATCTTCACGCCGAGCCGCGCGAAGGCCTGCGCCGTCTCGCAGCCGAGCGGGCCGCCGCCGATGACCAGCATCCGGGAGGGACGTCTTGTCAGGTTGAAGGCGTTCTCGTTGGTGAGATAGCCGGCCTCTTCAAGGCCGGGTATCCTCGGGTCGAGCGGACGCGAGCCGGTGGCCACCAGCGCCTTCCTGAAGCGCAGCCGTGCGCCATCCACCTCGATCGTGTCGGGGCCGGTGAAGCGCCCCTCGCCGAAGAACACGTCGATCCCTTCCTCGGCGAGGCGGCTGACGGAATCCTCGCGGCTGATACGCTGGCGGATACGGCGCATCCTGTTCATGACAAGCGGGAAGTCGACATCGATCTCGCCGTCCATCCGCGCCCCGAAATGCCGGGCATTCTCCAGGTCGGCATAGAGGCGCGAGGTGCGGATGATCGTCTTCGACGGCACGCAGCCGACATTGAGGCAGTCACCGCCGATCATATCGTCCTCGATCAGCGCCACCTTCGCGCCGAAGGCGACCGCGCCGCGCGCGGCGACCAGCCCGGCCGGCCCGCCGCCGAGCACGACGAGGTTGTAGCAAGGCGCCGGCTCCGGGTTTCGCCAATCATGCGGCCGGGCGCTTTCGAGATGTTCGAGGTCGCTGTGGTCGACGGGGAAGGAATTGGGCTTATCCGGTCGGTCGAGCATATCGCGTCAGCTCCCGAACGCTTCCTGCGCCAGCCAGCCGCCACGGAAGCCGGCGCGCTGAAGTCCGGCGCGGATATAGGGATTGCGCTTCATCAAGTTCCAGATCAGGCCGGAGCGATAATTCTCGATCATCATGACGACGAGCCCCTGGTCGAGGCCGTAATAGCCTTCCGATACCCAGCCTTGCGGACCGTAGCTCGCCTGCCCGGCGAGCGTTGGGTTGACCGAACTCGGCAGCATATTCTCACGGACGCTATCGGGATAGCACTTGCAGAAATGCCGAAGTGCCGAGATCGCCTCCCTAGGCGTGAAAGGCAGGGACGCCAGCGCCGCCCAGGGTGCAACCGTGCCGTCGTCCGGTCCGTAAGGGACGCCGCGCGCCGCGTAGCCGAAGAAGCTGCGCTCCCTGCCGTCGATCACCACGCTGGCGCCACCCGGTCCGTCATTCGCGGTGAGGCCCCAGAAATCCTTGCCGTAGCCGGCGAAGGAATGCGGATTGCGGCGCGCATATTCGCGGTGGATCAGCGTCGCGCGCCGGCTGTTCTCCGCATAGTCGCAATTCTTCTCGCGCATGAATTCGTCGCGGATGCCGGCAAAATCGATCCAGGCATGCGAGTATTGATGCATGAAAAGCGGCCCGCCATAGAGCACATCGTAGCCGTAGATGTTTTCCCACTGATAAGTCTTCGTCCAGGCGGAATAGCCGTCATCGGGAACGGCGTGATCCGGCGAAGCAAGCGCCAAGACATAGAGGATAGTCGCCTCGTTATAGCCTTCCCAACCGTAGTGCAGGAAGCCGCTTTCCGGCTTCCAGCCCTGCCGAAGCGTGGACCCGCCGCCCATCGCCCATCGCCAGTCGGCGCGGCGGTAGAGCGCGTCGGCGCGGGCGCGGATCGTCCTCTCCTTCTCGTCGCCGCCGGCAAAATAGGTCGCCGCGACAAGGACACCGGCGAGCAGCAGCGCCGTATCGACCAGCGAAAGCTCGCACTTCCACACCCGCCGGCCCTGCTCCATGTCGATGAAATGGTAGTAAAAGCCCTTGTATCCGGTGGCGTCGGGGTCGGGCGACTGCAGGCCGTTCCAGAAGAGATCGAGGGTGGCGAGCGTGCGCTCGACGGCCGCCTGTCTGGTTATCCAACCGCGCTCGACGGCAACCGGATAGCAGGAAAGCGCGAAACCGACTACGGCGATGCTGGAAGGCGACTTGTCGCGCGAGGTATCGGCGGCAAGGCCGTTTTCCGGGTTCACCCAGCGCATGAAATAGTCGAAGGCGCCGCGCTGGAAGCGTTCCAGCAGGGTCTCGTCGGTCTCGGTCAGCGAGTCATTTTCGGCAAGCATGGCCAACCAGACAACAGCTAGGCCCGAACCTCAAGTGCACTGATCGCTGCGGCGGGTGCCGACCGTCAGCCATCCGCGTCGGGAACGAGGCGACTGCATGTGGGAACTGAACGGCCCTTACCCCCACCCCTAACCCCTCCCCACAAGGGGGAGGGAGACGCCGGCATCGCCCAGCTAAAATCTTCAACGTTTGCGCCATGCGGCGCCGGAGCAGAGTCCCCCCTCCCCCTTGTGGGGAGGGGTTGGGGGTGGGGGTATCCTCACGGGCAATCGCCCGGCTTCACGAGGCGGCTACTTCCGCCGCTGCCGTCACCGCGACCGGCGATGCAGCCTTGTCCTCCGTCTCATGCGCAAAAGCGCCCTGCCCTCGCGGCGCGCGCCACAGCCTGACGCCGCCGGTGATGCCGGCTTCGTTCGGCACGATGATGACGTTGTCGGGCACGATCTCGATCTTCCTCGCGTTGCCGCCGCCGATATAGAGCACGTCGAAATGGAGGAGCGAGTACAGGATCGTGACCGTCTTCTCGACGCGCCGGTTCCATTTGCGCTTGCCCTTCTTCTTCAGCGCCTTGTCGCCGACATAGTCGTTATAGGTGCCCCATTTGCCGATCGGATGCTGCGCAAGCTCCAGATGCGGCATCAGTTCGCCATCGCGGAAGACTGCCGTGCCGGCACCCGTGCCGAGCGTCAATACGACCTCCAGCCCGCGCCCGACGATGACGCCGAAGCCCTGCACCTCGGCGTCGTTCAAGAGCCGGACCGGCTTGCCGAGGCGTTCGGAAAGTTCCGCCGCGAACGGGAAATCGCGCCATACCCGATCGCCGAAATGCGGCGCGGTGATCACCTTTCCCTTGCCGACGACGCCGGGGAAGCCGACGGAGACGCGATCATAGGGAGGTAGCGGCCCGACCAGCTTTTCAAGCGATTTCAGCATCACCTTGGGCGGACATGGATAGGGCGTATCGATCCGGACCTCCTCGGCGATCATGCTGCCATTCTCGTCCAGCACCGAGGCCTTGAGGCCGGTGCCGCCGATGTCGATCGCGAGCGTGCGCGGCCCCGCACCGCCATTCGCCTTGCTTCCCGATTTTCCGCCCATGTTCGTGCTCCAGGTTCAGTTCTTATTCTTGCCGTTCGAGGGCTCGTCGAGCGGACGCCAGGCGCGCTTGCCGGAACGGGAAAGCAACGTGTCGGCCGCTTTCGGCCCGGCGCTGCCCGAGGTGTAATTGGGGAAATCGGCCTTTTCCGCCGCCCAGGCGTCGAGCATCGGCTGGACAATCCGCCAGGTCTGCTCGACCATGTCGGCGCGCATGAAAAGCGTCTGCTCACCGCACATCACGTCGAGAAGCAGGGTCTCGTAACCGACGTTGGGAACGTCCGGAAACCAGTCGTCGTAGCGAAAATCCATCTTGACGGCGGCAAGCTCGACCTCCGGGCCGGGACGCTTGACCTCGAACTGGAGCGAAATGCCCTCATTCGGCGCGATCCTGAGCACGAGCCAGTTGGGCGGCAGCGTATCGACGGGTGTATTGTGGAAAGCGGTATAGGGCGCCTGCTTGAAGCGGATGGCGATCTCCGACTTGCGCTCGGTCATGTGCTTGCCGGTGCGCAGGAAGAAGGGCACGCCGGCCCATCGCCAATTGTCGATGTCGATCCGCATCGCGACATAGGTCTCGACGTTCGAATCCGCCGCGACGTTGGGCGAGCCGCGATAGGGCCCGACCTTCTTGTCGAGCACCGTGCCGGCGCCATACTGGCCACGCACGGCATCCTCCGGCTCGACGGCAGGGATGGCGGAAAAAAGCTCCACCTTCTTGTCGCGGATGGCGGCGGCGTCGAAGCCGACGGGCGGCTCCATCGCCACCATGGAAAGCAGCGTGAAGAGGTGGTTGGGGATCATGTCGCGCAGCGCCCCGGTCGCCTCGTAGAAGCGGCCGCGATCCTCCACCCCCACCGTTTCGGCCACCGTGATCTGGACATGATCGATGCGGTCACGGTTCCAGATCGGCTCGAACAGGCCGTTGGCGAAGCGGAACATCATGATGTTCTGGACCGTTTCCTTGCCGAGGAAATGGTCGATCCGGTAGATCTGGTCTTCATCCAGAACCTTCAGGATCTGCGCGTTGAGCGCCTTGGCGGAATCGAAGCTGTGCCCGAACGGCTTCTCGATGACGACACGCCGCCAGAATTTCGGCTTACCATCCGCGTCTTCCTGCTGGTCGGTCAGCTTCGCCTTGCCGAGCTGCTCGACCACCGTGCCGAAGAAACGGTCGGGCACGGCGAGATAGAAAATGACGTTGCCGGCGGTGCCGCCGCCCTTCCCGACCTCGTCCAGCGCCTTGCCTATGTCGCCGTAGAGGTCCGGCTTGGTCATGTCGCCGCGAATATAACGCATGCTGCCGGCAAGCTTTTTCCATGCCTTCTCGTCGATCTTCTTCACGTCGAACTCGGCCGATTCGTTGCCGACGAAACTTTCGAGCATTTCATGGAGATGGTCCGCCCACGTCTCGGTCGTGCCTTCCGCCAGATCGGCGCCGATGAGGACGAAATTCTCCGGCAGTTCGCCGCCATGCATCAGATTGTAGAGCGCCGGCACGACCAGCCGCTTGGTGAGGTCGCCTCCGGCGCCGAAAATGACCATGGCACAGGGATCGGCCTTCACCTTCTTCGGATTCGGCCGGTTGGCCCGCGCCGGCGCCTTTTTCGTGTTGCTGTCCGTCACTTTCCCGTCCTCAGTTCTTCGTATGCTTGACGCTCGACGGGTGGGCGTCGATCTTCTTCTCCGGATCGATCGGTTCGGCGCCTTCGATGTGACCACCGAAGCCGAGGCGCATCGCGGAAAGGATCTTTTCCGCGAAATTGTGCTGCTGGCGGGATCGGAAGCGCGTGAAGAGCGCCGAGGACAGAACGTCGGCGGGAACCGCCTCCTCGATCGCCGCCTCGACCGTCCAGCGGCCCTCGCCGGAATCCTGCACATAACCGGAGAATTTGGAAAGCTCCGGGTCCTTCGCCAACGCGATCGCGGAGAGATCGAGCAGCCATGACGAAATGACGGAGCCGCGCCGCCACACCTCGGCGATGTCGGTCATGTTCAGATCGAAGCGCTCGTCTTCCGGCAGGTCGGTGGAATCCTTATTGCGCAGGATGTCGAAGCCCTCCGCGTAGGCCTGCATCAGTCCGTATTCGATGCCGTTATGGACCATCTTGACGAAGTGCCCCGCGCCGGCGGGACCGGCATGGATGTAGCCCTGCTCGGCGCGGGGGTCGAATTTACCGCGGCCCGGCGTGCGCGGGATATCGCCTATGCCCGGCGCCAGCGTCGCGAAGATCGGATCGAGATAATCGACCGACTTCCTGTCGCCGCCGATCATCATGCAATAGCCGCGATCGATGCCCCAGATGCCACCCGACGTGCCGCAATCGACATAACTGACATTCTTCGCGGCCAGCGCCTTGGCGCGGCGGATGTCGTCCTTGTAGAAGCTGTTGCCGCCGTCGATGACGATGTCATCCTTGTCGAGCAGGCCGCCAAGCTGCTCCACGACCTTCTCGGTGATGGCGCCGGCCGGCAGCATCACCCAGACCGCGCGCGTCCCGCCCGCAAGCGCCTCGACCAGTTTCTCCAGCGAAGGGGCGTCGGTCGCGCCGTCCTTGGCCAATGCCTTGCGCGCGTCGGCATTGATGTCGAACACCACGCATTTGTGCCCGGCCTTCATCAAGCGCCGCACCATGTTGCCACCCATGCGGCCGAGGCCCACGAAACCGATCTGCATAAATCTGTCCCTTTCAGGAGTTCGGCCGAAGGACATCGGCCGGATAGGAAAAGCCCGATGCAACCAAAGCTAGGCACAGGGGGGCGCATTTCCACCGATCAAAAGGAAAACCGCGCCCGTTGTCAAAACTCGGCCGCGAAAATGGCGAGGGAATGGCGCTGCTCCAGTGCGCCGCCGGCGTTCAGTCGCCGGCAACCACAATCTTGTGGCTCTCGTCCTCCTTGGGACGCTCCACCGGCAACTGGCTGCCGGTGACGATGTAGTGGACGGTTTCGGCGATGTTGGTGGCGTGGTCGCCGATGCGTTCGATGTTCTTGGCGCAGAAAAGAAGATGCGTGCAGGCGGTGATGTTGCGCGGATCCTCCATCATGTACGTCAGAAGTTCGCGGAACAGCGACGTATATTTGGCGTCGATCTCCTCGTCGCGGTCGCGCACGGCGGCAATGCGCCCGACGGAACGGGAGCCATAGGCGTCGAGGACGTCCTTCAACTGGGTAAGCGCCAGTTCGGCCAGCGCCTCGATGCCACGGAAGAGCTTTGCCGGCTGCCGCGTCTGGCCCGCGGCGGCCACGCGCTTGGCAATGTTCTTGCCAAGATCGCCTACCCGTTCCAGATCGGCGGAGATACGGATCGCCCCGATGATCTCGCGCAAATCGATCGCCATAGGCTGGCGGCGCGCGATGATGAGGACCGCCTTGTCGTCGATCTCGCGCTCCGCCTCGTCAAGCACACGGTCGTTGCGGATCACGGTCTGGGCAAGCGCTTCATTGGAACTGACCAGCGCGGCAACGGCCTCCTCCACCATGCGTTCCGCATGACCGCCCATCTGGGCTATCCTGGTGGCCAGGAATTTCAGTTCCTCGTCATACGCCTGCAAGGTGTGGCTGGGCATAGGCTGTCTCTCCCGCGTTCGCCGCCACCCTATGCGATCCGCATGACGGAAAAAAGAAGCGCCCGGACCAATCCCGGCGCCAGCGTGCCGCTCACCGCTCCGCAGGGAAGTGGACGATAAAGGCGGCACCTTCGCCAAGTTCGGAATGTACCGTGAGGCGGGCGCCATGCCGGGTGAGGATGTGCTTGACGATGGCCAAGCCTAGCCCCGTGCCCTTCTGCGCGCGGCTCGCCTCGATATCGACGCGGTAGAAGCGTTCGGTGATCCTCGGGATGTCGTCTTTCGGGATGCCCGGTCCGAAATCCCTCACCGTCACGTCGACACCGTCTGCCGCCTCCTCGATCGAGACGACGACCCGCTTACCCGATTGGCCGTATTTGCAGGCATTTTCGAGCAGATTGACGAAGACCTGGATCAGTTCGTCCCGGTCGCCCGCCACGATGACGGCATGATCGGGGAAATCCCTCTCGATCGCGACCCCGAGTTCGCTTGACAGATGGCCGAGCGTATCGACCACACCGCCGACGACGGCGACCAGGTTGACCTGATCCGAGGCGCGATGATGGGATTTCATCTCCAGCCGTGACAGCGACAGGAGATCGTCGATCAGGCGCGCCATGCGCCCGGTCTGGTCTTCCATGATCCCGAGGAAACGCTCACGCGCCTTGGCGTCGTTCCTGGCCGGCCCGCGCAGCGTCTCGATGAAGCCAGAGATCGAGGCGAGCGGCGTGCGCAGTTCGTGGCTGGCATTGGCGATGAAATCGGCGCGCATGCGGTCGATGCGGCGGGCCTCGCTCTGGTCACGGAAAGTCATGGCGAAAAGCCCGGACTTAGGCCCGACCGGGCGAACGGCCACCCGGTAGAGACGGTCGACGGGAACGCGTTCGGCATAGTCGATAGGCGTTGTGCCGGCATCACCGCCGAGCACCGCGGCAATCAGGGCCTGCATCTCCGGCGCGCGAAATTTGAAGTGGACCGACGAACCTTCCCGGAACACACCAAACGCAGCGACGGCCGCCTGATTGGCATGCACGACGGAGCCGGAACGATCGAAGACGACGATCGGATCGGGCACGACTTCGGCAAGATCGATCGCGGAGATATGGCCGAGCGACGGCCCTGGATCACTGGCCGCTCGCCGGTCCACGCCTGAGCCGCGTTTCGTGTCGGGCGCAAGCGCGGCGAGGAGCCGGCCGAGCCAGCGTTGCCGGCGCCCGTCGCCTCTTCCACCGGTGTTATCCATATCCGCCATTGCGCTTCCCCGGAGGCCGTCAGGAACTTGCCCATCATGCGCATCCGCCTTACGCAATAGCATGAACGCGCAAAAGGGATACCGCCATGGCCAATGAAGCGAGCAACCTGGAAGCGAACAATCTGACCGAGCCGCCGGACACGAAAGCGCTCCGATTGACCATCGACGGCAAGGAACGCGAATTCGATATCGACGAACCCGACCTGCCCGACTGGATCGCCAAACGGGCGATGGAGTCAGGTGGCTACCCCTATCCCAAGAAGCTGAAAAACAAGAAATATCTGGAAGAACTCGACCGGCTGCAGGTCGAACTGGTCAAGCTGCAATACTGGCTGCAGGCGACCGGCAACCGCGTCATGGCGCTGTTCGAAGGCCGGGACGCGGCCGGCAAGGGCGGCACGATCTCCGTCACCCGCCAATACATGAACCCGCGCTCCGCCCGCAACGTCGCGCTCCCCAAGCCGACCGAGAAGGAGCGCGGGGAATGGTATTTCCAGCGCTATGTCGCGCATTTCCCGACAGCCGGCGAATTCGTCACCTTCGACCGCTCCTGGTACAACAGGGGCGTGGTGGAACCGGTCATGGGCTTCTGCACCGAGGCCGAGCACCTGAAATTCCTGGAAGAGGCTCCCCATTTCGAGCGCATGATCGCCAATGAAGGAATTCATTTCTTCAAGTTCTGGCTCGATATCGGCCGCGAGATGCAACTGAAGCGCTTCCACGATCGCCGGCACAGCAAGCTGAAGATCTGGAAATTCTCGCCCGTCGATGTCGCCGGCATGACGAAGTGGGACGATTACACCGAGAAGCGTGACACCATGGTGGCGCGCACCCACAAAGCCTACGCGCCGTGGGTCATCGTCCGCGCCAACGATAAAAGGCGCGCGCGGCTGGCGGCTATCCGCCGCATCCTTCTGTCCGTGCCTTACACCGACCGCGACCTGAAAGCGATCGGCCGGCAGGACGAGCGGATCATCGGCGAAGGGGTGGGATTCCTGCAGAACGACTGAACGCCGGCGGCGCATCGGCCCTTCCGGTCGTCCGCGCGGAAGCATCCCGCGCCCGGCGCGGATGGTGCGTCTTCTCCCAATGATACGGCTCGCGATAGAGCTTCCAGAGTGCGCGCCACGCCGCAAGCGAGATGAGGATCCAATAGACGGGCGTCAGCAGGATGGTGATCCAAAGCGACGTCTTTTCCTTGAGGAGAAGGGTCCGCACTCCGAGCAGAAGGAATGTCACGTAGCCGAGCGTGATATTGACCCCGTCCACGATCAGGATCGCCGATTGCAGCGGCCCGATCGTCTCATGTCGCGCGAAAACCAGGCAGACATAGCCAAGACTGCCGAGGAAAACGGGATGGGCAATCGAGGAAACGACCATGCCCGCGCACACGATCTGGGTCGTCAGGAACGATGCCGGACCAAGATCCCGCCACAACTGCCTGGGACGACGCATGTGGACGAGCCAGGTCTGCATCCATCCCTTGAACCAGCGCGTCCGCTGCGGCAGCCAGTTCGCAAAGTTCTCGGGAGCATCCTCGTAGGTAGGCCGGGTGATCGTATCGACCCGGTAGCCGTGACGTGCCAGCCGGATGCCGAGGTCGGCATCCTCGGTGACGTTGAAGGGGTCCCACCCTCCGACTGCTTCGAGTGCGTCCCTGCGAAAATGGGTGGAGGTGCCGCCGAGCGGAATGACGAGGTTCCGACGCGCCAGCCAGGGCAGCAGCCCGCGGAAAAGCGCGGCATATTCGAACGCGAACATCCTGGCCAGCGGCCCGCGCCTGAAATTGGTGACGGCAAGGGGCGCCTGCAGGCAAGCCACGCGCTCATCGCTTTCCCTGAAACGCTGCCAGGCCTCGACAAGCTGGAACGGGTGCGGCCGATCCTCTGCGTCATAGAGCACCACGAACCCGCCGGTCGTCATCGGCAGGGCGTAGGAAAGCGCCTTCGGCTTGGTACGCGGCGTTCCGGGCGGTACTTCGACGATCTCGACGAAAGGCTGCAGCGCATGGGCGCGCAGAGCCGTCAATGTCTCCTCGTCGTCCGCTTCGCAGACCAGTTTGATTTCGAGCTTGCCGCGCGGCCAGACGATATGGCCGAGGGCAACGAGGAGGTCGGGCACGATCTCCGCTTCATGGTAGAGCGCGACCAGAACCGAATAAACGGGCATCTCCGCCGGGTCGTAGCGCGCCAACCGCGCCAGTCGCGGCGCCTCGGCGCCGACCGTCGCAATGAAACGGAGGCCGACGCATGCCAGAAAGAACAGCGAGAAGAGCAGGTGGATGAAAAACCCCGCCACCCACGGATCCAGGAACAGGGCTACCGGCAGGCCGACCAGCACCGCGCCGGCCAGAGCACTTTGCCATCCGCTGGTTACGATCTTCGCGGACTGTTCCGGAAACAGCGTGAACAAACGATCGACCGCATCTCGTAGCAGCGTTCCCTTCGCCTGAGTCTCCAGAGCGGCCCTCAAGACACCGGGCGCGACGATCCGGACGCGGCCGCGCAAATCGCTGCTTGCCTCGATGCGACGACCGAGCGATCCAATGTCGTCAAATGCCGGGGCAAGAAGCCACAGGACGACGCCGTCGGCCTGTTCATATCGCACCATGAACGTTCCAGGCGCGCGGCCAAGCAGCATCGCCGCCTGCCCTTCACCCAAGATGAGCCGCCGCGGATCGATCCTTGCCAGGAAACCGATGCCGATCTCGTCAGCCAATGCCCCATACAGACGTTCTTCGCTCAACCCGCCGGAAACCGTCGCCTCGACCGGCAGGGCAACATCGTTCGTGGCCGCACGAGCGGCCAGCGCATGGATTTGGGCAATAGGCACACGCGCATGTTCCAGCGCCCTGCACCATAGGGATTGTCCGTTTGTCGGCCGGAAACCACCATTTTCATCATTGTCCGGAAAAGCGCCGGCAGCGGCCGGACGTACGTCCTGAGCAAACGCTGCGCTTGTCCGCGGCGCGAAGGCGCGCGGTCGGTCCCCGAATTCTGTCGTCATGCCGGCCGGCCTTTCGGCCAGCCGTTCAACTCGGTGGGAAGAGCGACGGGCTGCTTGCCAGTCGGCACATCGCCTAGGATAAGGTGCTCAAGGGAGGATTGCCGGGCATGGGAGAGAGGATCGTCAAACAATCCGCCGGGCGGCCGATAGTCGTCGTCATTTTCGACGAAATCGAAAGCATTCGCTTCTATCGACATCAGTCCCCCCAAGGCAAAAGGTAGGCCAGGACGGAATGGGCATCAACCGAAAAAGCCGGTACGGATGGCTGGCGCTGCGATGGCTCGCCGCTATTCTTGTCGCCGCATTCGTCATGGCTTCGACCGATCTTCCTGCCCGGGCCGCCGATCCCACCATCCCGGACTTCTGGAGTTCGACGGAACGGCTGCAGAAGCCCGACCTCTCGGGCCTTCAACGGCTGCGCTTCCTGACGACGGTGAATTTTCCGCCCTTCAACTTCCTCGACACGGACGGGCAGCTTACCGGTTTCAACGTCGACCTGGCACGCGCCATCTGCGCCGAACTCGACATTCTCGACAAATGCCAGATCCAGGCGCTTCCGTTCGGCGAACTCGGCACGGCGCTCGGCAAGGGCGAAGGCGAGGCGGTCATTGCCGGCCTGGCGATCACGCCGAAATCACGAGAGGAATTCGCCTTCTCCAGGTCCTATCTGCGATTCCCGGCGCGCTTCATCATGCCGAAGTCGACGGCTCTTACCGAACCGATCTACAGCAAGATCGCCGGGCTGCGCATCGGCGTCATGGCCGGATCCGGACACGAACGGATGCTGCGGGCCTATTTTCCGGACGTGAAGCCGGTGACCTTCACGCGGCAGGACTGGCTCTACGAAAGCCTGCGGGATCGCAAGATCGACGGCGCTTTCGGCGACGGTATGCGGTTCAGCTTCTGGCTTGCGGGCACCGACTCCAAGGGTTGCTGCCGCTTCGCCGGCGGACCCTATCTCGCGCCCGAATATCTCGGAGAGGGGATGGCGATCGCCGTCGCCAAGGACAATTTCCCCCTTGCCGCTGCTTTCGACTACGCGTTGCGCGAAATCACGGTCAAGGGGAAGTTTGCCGAGCTTTATCTGCGCTATTTTCCGGTGAGCTTTTATTGACCCGACGCAAAGGGCGAAACGGCAGCGCGAGAATCCAGCCGAGCCGCGCGGGGCCGTCGTCGCGATATTCGGCAAGCCCGATCTCCATCCCCATATGGCCGCGTTCCGGCCGCGCCCGATAGGTCGAGAACAGACGGTCCCAGAAGGGAAAATTGAACCCGTAGTTGGAATCCGTCTCGGGCCGATGGCTGGAATGGTGGACGCGGTGCATGTCCGGCGTCACCAGCACAAGGCGCAGGAGGGCGTCGAACCTCGTCGGCAATCGCGCATTTGCGTGGTTGAACATCGACGAACCGTTCAGCACGATCTCGAATAGCAGGACCGAAAACACGGGCGCCCCGACCGCGATCACAACCACCGCCTTCCAGAGCATGGAGACGACGATCTCCAGCGGGTGGAAACGCAACGCCGTCGTCACGTCGAAGCCGGTATCGGAATGATGCATGCGGTGGATGCGCCACAGGATCGGAATCTTGTGATTGGCGACATGTTCGGCCCAGATCGCGAAATCGAGGATGAAGAAGGAGGCGATGCCCGCCACCAGGGGATCGAGGCCGACAAGCCTGAACAGGCCGTAGCCATGGGCCTCGGCCCACATCGCCGTACCGACGGCCGCGGCCGGGAAGATCACGCGCAGCAGAGCCGAGGAAATGACGAGAACCGACACATTGGTGAACCAGCGCCTCGCCTTCAGCGCGCCCGCCATCTCGGCGCGTTCCAGTCTCGGCGACCACAATTCGAAAACCGCCATCACGGCGAAGATCAGCGCGAACGCGCCGAGACGTATGACGGCTTCGGAAAGCGCGAAGTGTCCCACTATTTTCTCAATTGAGCATCCGGTGGCGAGCCTTGGCGGCCCTTTCGATCGCACCGATGGTCGTCTGGTCGAGCTCGAGATTGCGGCGCAAGAGTTGCAGGATGCGCAGTTCCTCCAGTCGCATCTCCAGATCGACAGCCGCCACCTCGAAGGCGAGCGCATAGGCCGTATCATGGAGGCGTTGCGGCAATTCGTTGCGCACCACGGCAAAAACCCGGTCGAGCCCATCCTGCTGTTGCAGGAGCTTCTGGCACTCACGCGCGACCTCGACCAGCCTCTCTTTCGGGAAATCCTCGAACACCGGCCACATATCCACGATATGGCCGATCCGGGCGAGCTCCTCATCGGTCATGTCGCGGTCCGACGCGGAAACCACGATCATGATATAGATAAGCGCCTTGCACGGCCCGAGCGAATTCATGCGAAATTCTCCTGATTTGGCTCTGCCCAAGGTAAGTGCGCAGATGTGACGCCGCAACGCCGAAAGGCGGGCATCATTGACCGGCGCGACCTCCACATTTAGAGCATGGCTTTGCCCGCCCGAAAATCCGGAAACCAGGAAATGAACAACGCATCCTCGCGCGCTGCCGCGATAAGCCTCAGCCCCGAAATCATCGCCGCTGCGGCGGAGAGCAAAGCGTGGCCGTTCGAGGAAGCGAAAAAGATCATCGCGCGCTATCATGATCGCGGATACCCGGAAACGGTGCTGTTCGAGACGGGCTACGGCCCGTCCGGCCTGCCGCATATCGGCACGTTCGGCGAGGTCGCGCGGACGTCCATGGTGCGGCACGCCTTCCGCGTGCTGACCGAGGACAAGGTCAAAACGCGGCTGCTGTGCTTTTCCGACGACATGGACGGAATGCGCAAGATTCCCGACAACGTGCCGGACCGCGCGGCGCTGGAGCCCTATCTCCACATGCCGCTCACCTCGGTGCCGAACCCCTTCGGCGGCGATTATCCGAGCTTCGGGCATCACAACAACGCCATGCTGAGACGCTTCCTCGACACGTTCGGCTTCGACTACGAGTTCGCCAGCGCCACCGAGTACTACAAGGCCGGCCGCTTCGACGAGGTGCTGCGCGAGGCCGCCTGGAAATACAGCGCCATCATGGACGTGATGCTGCCGACGCTGGGCGAGGAACGCCGCGCCACCTACAGCCCCTTCCTGCCGATCTCGCCGAAGAGCGGCCGCGTCCTCTATGTGCCGATAAAGCATGTGGACGCCAAGGACAGCATGATCACCTTCGACGACGAGGACGGCACGGAAACCAAATTGTCCATTACGGGCGGCAAGGTGAAGTTGCAGTGGAAGCCGGATTTCGGCGCCCGCTGGGCGGCGCTCGGCGTCGATTTCGAGATGTTCGGCAAGGACCACCAGACCAACCAGATCGTCTATGACCGCATCTGCTCGATCCTCGGCGGCAGACCGCCGGAGCATTTCGTCTATGAACTGTTCCTCGACGACAAGGGACAGAAGATATCGAAATCGAAGGGCAACGGCCTGACCATCGACGAATGGCTGACCTATGCGCCGACCGAGAGCCTGGCGCTCTATATGTTCCAGCGGCCCCGACAGGCGAAGAAGCTTTATTTCGACGTCATACCGCGAGCCGTCGACGAATATTACCAGTTCCTCGCCGCGTATCCGCGCCAGGACTGGAAGGAGAGGCTCGGCAACCCGGTCTGGCATATCCATGGCGGGAACCCGCCCGATATCCACCTGCCGGTACCGTTCGGCATGCTACTCAACCTCGTCAGCGCGTCGAACGCCGAGAACAAGGCGGTGCTGTGGGGCTTCATCTCGCGCCACGCTCCGGGCGTGGCGCCTGAGACGCATCCCGAACTCGACAGGCTGACCGACTACGCGATCCGCTATTACGAGGATTTCGTGAAGCCAGCGAAGATCTATCGGGCGCCCGACGAGGAAGAGCGTCAGGCGCTGGCGACGCTCGCCGACCGGCTGGAGGCGCTGCCCGCGGACAGCGACGCGGAGGAAATCCAGAACGCCGCGCTCAACGTCGCGCGCTTCATCCCGCGCTACCAGGACCACAAGCGCACGAGCCCCGAAGGCGGGCCCGGCGTGTCGGTCGCCTTCTTCCAGATGATCTACCAGGTACTGCTCGGGCAGGAGCGCGGCCCGCGCTTCGGCTCCTTCGCCGCGCTCTACGGCAAGGCGGAAACCGTCGCGCTCATCCGCAGGGCGCTGGAGGGAAAACTGGCGGCATAACCCGCCACCTCCGGCCTTACCCGGCGACCGGCCGATATCGCCTCACCGCCAGGAACCCGCCAATCACGAACAGCACGAGCACGATGCCCTGGACGATGGCGAAAGGCGGTTCGTTGCCGTTCGGCGCGAGAGCGTGCAATGCCGGGATCTTGAGAAAGGCCTGGATGATCAGGACAAAGACGTTCAGGTAAAGCGCGATCGCCGCGGAAACGAGATAGATCCAGCGCCACGAGCCTTCGAGATGGAAGGCGTAGAGCGCGGCGAAGGCGGCGAGCAGGACGACGACCGACAGGATGCCTGTGCCGATCGCCGGCGTGAAGCCGTTGAAGGGGAAGAAAAATCCCGTCACGCTGGTGGCAAGCGTGAAGAGAAGGAAAATCAAGGTCCAGCCGTCCAGCCTTCTGGCGGTAAGCCATCCGTGGAGAACGATCAGCCCGGCAATAATGGCGATAAGGCTGATGACGACGTGGAAGATCGTGTATGCCTGCAGCGTTAGGATCATGACACACCCTCTGGTGACTGCCGCGGGAGGCCCGGCGCCGGCGACATAGAGAATGCCCCGACGGTAATCCTGTCAATCGACCCTCTTCTACGGAACGCACGCATTTTTTCGAAGCGGCGCGGTCCCCCGCCATGGTTGACGCGACGCAGAGCGGCCTTTCGCATGGGCCAGAGGGCGCGCGCGCTTGGTCCCGCGCGGGAACTGCATTATCTGGAATGACGACAGCAAGCGAAGCCAAGAACATGCCTGTTACCAAGGAAGCCGTCATCGAACGGCTGAAGTCCATCTCCGCACCGGGGCTTTCGGGCGACATCGTCAGCCTCGGCCTCGTCTCCGACGTGTTCATCGCGGACCGGAAGGTGTTCTTCTCGATCACCGTGCCCATCGACAAGGCGCAGGAACTGGAGCCCATGCGCGAAGCCGCCGAAAAGGCGGTCAAGGAGATGCCGGATGTCGCCGGCGCCGTCGTTGCGCTGACGGCGGAGAAGAAGGCCGGACAGGCCGGCCCCGCCGCTCCTCCCCGGCCCGCACCGCCTCGGACGGCGACCGCTCCCACGCCGCGACGCGTGCCGGGTCATGCCCCTTCTGGCCACGCTCCCTCCGGTCCGCAACCCGGCAAGCGCGGCGTGCCCGGCATCCGGTCGATCGTCGCCGTCGCCTCGGGCAAGGGCGGCGTCGGCAAATCGACCACCGCGGTGAACCTCGCGCTCGGCCTCCTCGCCAACGGGCTCAAGGTAGGCATCCTCGACGCCGACATATACGGCCCGTCCATGCCGCGGCTGCTCGGCATCTCCGGCAAGCCGGAGGTGGCAGATGGGCGCACGCTGAAGCCGATGCAGAAATACGGGCTCAAGGTCATGTCCATGGGCTTCCTCGTCGGCGAGGACACGCCGATGATCTGGCGCGGACCGATGGTGGTATCGGCGCTGACGCAGATGCTGCGCGAGGTCGAATGGGGCGAACTCGACGTGCTCGTGGTGGACATGCCGCCCGGCACGGGCGACGCGCAACTCACCATGGCGCAGCAGGTGCCGCTCGCCGGCGCCGTCATCGTCTCGACACCGCAGGACCTCGCTCTCATCGACGCGCGCAAGGGGCTCAACATGTTCCGCAAGGTCGACGTGCCGGTTCTCGGCATCGTCGAGAACATGAGCTATTTCATCGCGCCCGACACCGGCAAGCGCTACGACATCTTCGGCCATGGCGGAGCGAAACGGGAAGCCGAGCGCGTCGGCGTCACCTTCCTCGGCGAGGTGCCGCTCGAAATGAAGATCCGCGAGACTTCCGACGAAGGGGCGCCGGTCGTGGCGAGCGAACCGGAAGGGCCGCACGCACGCATCTACCGCGACATCGCCGCGAAAGTGTCGGAACGGCTCTCCGCCGAACAGCAGGTGAGCGAGACGCCCACGATCGTGTTCGAATAAGGCTGGCGGGGAAATATCCTTCCAGCTTCCGAGGCGCGGTTGATGATCGCGCCCTGGCATGCAACATGGCGCCATCGTTTTCCGGGAGGAGCGCATGAGCGAACAGGCCGTACTTAACGATCGCCGCGACGGATATTCGGTGCTGACGCTCAACCGTCCGGACAGGCTCAACTCCTTCAATGTGGAGCAGCACGAGCAGTTGCGGGCCGCGCTTGAGGAATGCGCGACCGACGAGAGCTGCCGCGCCGTGGTGCTGACCGGGGCGGGACGCGGTTTCTGCGCCGGCCAGGACCTTGCCGACCGCGATCCGGCCATGCTGGGCGAGGCTCCCGACCTCTCTAAGACGCTGGCGACCTATTACAGCCCGCTCATCCGCCTGCTGAGATCAATGGAAAAGCCGGTGATATGCGCGGTGAACGGCGTTGCCGCCGGCGCGGGCGCCAATATCGCTCTTGCATGCGACATCGTGCTTGCCGCGAAATCGGCGAAATTCATCCAGGCCTTCTCCAAGATCGGGCTCATCCCCGACGCCGGCGGCACATATTGGCTGACACGGCATCTCGGCGAAGCGCGCGCCAAGGCGCTGGCGCTGACCGCCTGGCCGCTTTCCGCCGAGGAGGCGGCGGACTGGGGGTTGATCTGGCGCGCCGTCGACGATGCCGAATTGATGGCGGAGGCGATCGCGCTCGCAGAGGCGTTCGCCAAGGGGCCGACCCGTGGTTATGCGCTGACCAAGGAAGCGATCCAGGCCGCGTCGACCAATTCGCTCGACCAGCAGTTGGAGCTCGAGGGGCAATTGCAGCGCGAGGCCGGGCTGACGGAAGACTACAAGGAAGGCGTTTCGGCCTTCCTGCAGAAGCGCCAGCCGAATTTCACGGGGCGGTGAAAAAGCGGCTAAGCCGCCCGATGCTCGTTGCGTCCTTCGAGGCTTTACTTCGCAAAGCACCTGAGGATGAGGACCGTTAGAGCCGTTCAGCGCTACAGAACGGCGAGCACAGACCTCCCTCATCCTGAGGTGCTTTGCGAAGCAAAGCCTCGAAGGACGCAACCAACATCAAGCGAACTTGAGCACGGGACTTATTTCTCGCCACTCACCTTCTTGTTGAAGGTGTCGAAGAACTGGCCGGCGAGTTTCTTCGAGGTCGAGTTGATCAGCCGGCTGCCGAGCTGGGCCATCTTGCCGCCGACATCGGCCTTCGCCGTATAGGTCAGGACAGTGGCGGCAGCACCGTCCTCCTTCAGCGTCACGTCGGCGCCGCCCTTGGCGAAGCCGGCGATGCCGCCCTTCCCTTCGCCCTGGATGGTGTAGGAATGCGGCGGCTTCAAATTCTTCAATTCGACCGCGCCCTGGAATTTCGCCTTGATCGGACCGATCTTCAGCGTCACCACGGCTTCGAGGTTGGTGTCCGACTTCTTCTCCAGGCTCTCGCAGCCCGGAATGCATGCCTTCAGCACCTCAGGATCGTTCAGCGCTTCCCAGACTTTCTGGATCGGCGCCTCGATGCGCTCCTCGCCCTGCATGTCCATTGCCATGACGCTTCCTCCTGCTGGTCGACAAGAGGAACTATCGCATGGCCGGAGAACTGTCTATCGCACCAAGGTGCAGGGCGGCGGCCGACGATCGCGCTAAGCTCGACATCGCCAGCAGCGTTGCTGCGAAGTGATCACCGTGCGCGAAAATCGATGCTGTTCGAGCCGAATTTCCACTGCTAGCCTTCCAATTGCCGGGAACGCAGAACTGCGCAGTCTCCCGGCCAATGCGCCAGCATCCAGGAAATCGGCGATCCGACAGGGCGGCATGCATCATGCCGTGGCTCTATATTCGCGCGCCGGTCATAGAGGAACGTTTGATGATCGAATTCGTGTTGAGCGACGAACAGCGACAGGTCAGGGATACGATCCGGCGGTTCGTCGAAAACGAGATAATGCCACTTGAAAGCGTCTTGATCCGCCGCGAAATCGAGGGTGGACACGGCGCGAGTCCGGGCCTGACGGGCGGCGAGATGCGGGCTCTGCAGGAGAAAGCGCAGGCGCTGGGCTTCTGGGGCATCGATCTTCCGAGCGAATATGGTGGCGCCGACCTAGACCCCGTGACGCAAGCACTCATCCACGAGGAGCTTGGACGTTCTATCGTCGATTTCCAGTTCGGTGGCTCGGTTCTACCGGCGCTCTTCAGTTGCGACGAGGCTCAGAAAGACACCTATCTGCTGCCGACCATTCAGGGCGAGCGGGTGTCATGTATCGCCATCTCCGAATCGGGATCCGGATCCGACGCGAAGGCCATGCGCACGACCGCCGTCAGGGATGCGGATGGCTGGGTCATCAACGGCGAAAAGACCTGGATCACGCGGGGTGATATAGCAGACTACGTCATTCTCTTCGCTCGCACGCCAAACGAGGGCGACCCCAACGGCATCACCTGCTTCCTGGTGGACCGCGACGCCGGATGGACATCGGCACCGATCCCCGTGATGGGCAGCCGCGACAAGATCGGATCGCTGTTCTTCAACGATGTCAGGGTGCCCGGAACGGCCGTGCTCGGGACAGTCAACCGAGGTTTCGACCATGCCATGCCTTTTATCTACCGAAACCGGGCCTTCGTCCTTTCGGCAAAGAATCTCGGCGCAATGACCCGGATGATCGAACTGACCCTCGAATGGGCAAAGGGAAGGAAGGTCTTCGGCAAGCTGCTCGCCGACCGGGACAATATCGTCCAGGCGGTCGCCGAACTCGAACTGGAATTGAGGAGCAGCAAGTTGATGGTCTATCATGCGGCCGCCAAGGCGGCGCAAGGCGGTGACTACCGCCATGAGGCATGCACCGTGAAAGCGTATGTCGCGCGCGCCGCCAATCGTGTGGCGGATCGTGCCCTGCAAATCCACGGGGCCATGGGCTACGCGAAGGAAAGCGTGGTCGAGCGATGGTACCGCGACCTGCGGGTAGAGCGCATCTACGACGGGTCGGACGAAGTCAATCTTGCGAATGTGGCGCGCAATCTGTTCCGTGGCTATGCGCGGCCCGGCGACATGTTCTAGGCCCGCTTGCCGGCCAGCGGCAAGGCGTCAAGCTCGCGCTGCATTGAATCGAAGAAAACCGACAGGCGATCGGAAACGACGCGAACCGGCGGCGAGGCGCTCGCGATGCTCGAAACGAATAGTCCGATGCCGGACGTCGGCGGAGCGGAAGCTTCAAGCGGTATCCACACGAACGAGCCCTGCTTTATTTCGTCGATGAAGCTGACCGGCGTGAAAAATCCAATGCCAAGACCCTGGCGGATGGCAGCGAGCATCACCGACATGGAATTGGTGACAAGGCGGGGCGCGAACTTCGCCCCGGTTTCCGGAAATTCGGTTTCGACCAGCGGACTAATGACCCATCTGTCGGAAAACATCGCGACGGAATGAGCCGCGCATTCGGTCAGGGTCACAGCCTTGCGCTTGGCCAGCGGATGGTCGGAGCGCATGACGGCGCCGATCGAGGTGTCGACCTTCGCCTGCAAGTCGAACTCGCGGTGGCGGCTATCTAGAAAAAGGATGCCGATGTCGAAATTCTTGGCCCTCAACTGCTCGAGGGCATCGCCAGGATTGGCGTCGACGACATGCATATCGATGCCAGGATAGGCATGCGCGATCGTCTCCATCGCCCTGGGAAACGCGTATTCTATCATCGACCCGATGCCGATGATCCGAACGGTGCCGCGAACCTCCCCGGAAATGCTTGCGATTTCGTCGAGCGTCCGCTGATAACCCACGAGCGTCTCGCGGGCGTGCCGAAGCATCAACTCACCGGCCGACGTCAGGCACATGCCCTTGGCGGATCGATCGAAGAGGCGGACGCCGATATCGCGTTCTACATTGAGAACCTGACGGTTTACCGCCGAGGAGGCAACGTTAAGCGCTTCCGCGGCGCGCCTGATGGAGCCGAATTCGGCGACCTTGATTAGATACCGCAACGCGGATGCATGGATCACAGGCCGTTTCCTTCGTCGATATACCGGGAGGCAGGCGCTGCCAAAAATCGTGCACAAACCTAGTATCGTGCACAAAATTGGAACGCGTCAAGTTTTGGCCCACACGCATGACCTTGCCTGTGACCTGCGAAGGCAAAGGCATCGTCGCCGAGAGACGAGAAAGTGCGGCTGCAAGATCGCTGAAATCAAACGCGACGGCTTCGAAACCGGTTCACCCCGCCGGGCGCGGCAGGTAGATATTCTGGAAACGCTGGCGCAGCGCCTCGTCCAGCGCGCGCGGCACGTGGCGCGGGAAGTAGGAAGAGAGGATGCGCTTCTTTTCCTCGATCGCCTTGCCGAGAAGATCGGGCTTGCCCTTCTCGGCCCATTCCTTCGGGCTGTAGCGGTCGGCGACGGCCGGATAGAAATATTCCTTCTGCATCAGTTGCAGCGTCTGGCCGTGGCCGAGATAGTGGCCGGGGCCGTTCAGGCAGACATCGGCGATGGTGTCGATGGAAAGCGCCTCGTCGCTTACTTCGATGCCGCGCACGCAACGCAGGCACTGGCCGAGCATATCGTTGTCGGCGATCAGGCTTTCGAGGCAGAAGCCGAGCAGCGAGGCGTGCATACCGGCCGATTCATAGATGAGATTCAAACCGGAAAGGCCGGCCATGACATTGGTAATGCCCTTCTCGTAGCCGGACTGGATGTCGGGCAGCTTCGAATCGGCCATGCCGGCGGCCGAACCGCCCGGCAGATCGTAGAATTGCGCCATCTGGGCGCAGGCGGCGGTCAGGAGCGCCTGTTCGCCAGAGCCGCCCGACATGGCGCCGGTTCGGAGGTCGGAGACGAACGGCCAAGTGCCAAAGATCGCCGGATAGCCGGGCTTCAGCGCGTTGACATAGACCAGCCCGACCAGCACCTCGGCGACCGCCTGCACGATGGTCCCCGCGATGGCAGCCGGCGCGGTGGCGCCGGCCTGGCCGGCGGAAAGGAGCAGGATCGGGATACCGCCTTCGACACAGGCCTCCAGCACGCCGCAGGCGTCCTCGGCGAATTTCATCGGCGGCACGACAAAGCAATTGGAATTGGAGACGAAGGGCCGGGCGCGGAACTTCTCCTCCCCACCGGCAATCATATGGAGCATCTCCAACGCGGGCGCGACGTTCTCGCGCACGGTGAAGCTGGTCCCGACATGCTTGGAGGTGCCGGTCACGCAGGCGTAGAGCGTGTTGAAATCCATATCCAGCGGGTCGGGAATGTCGCGCGGGACCATGGGCCGCTGGAAGAAGTGGATGTTGTCCAGGCAATCGACCATGCGGGCCGCGTCGTAGATGTCCTGGAGCTTCGATTCCCGATATTCGCGCTTTGCGACATCGACGACGTGCACCGCCGCGCCCGCCGTGCCGTAATGCACGCGCTTTCCCTGCACGATCATATCGTGGCGCGGATCCTGCCCGTGAAGCGTGAAATGCCGCGCGGCATTCTTGATCGTGGCAAGGACGAGATTGCGGGGAAAGCGCAGGCGCCCGTCCGGCCCAAGCTCGGCGCCGACGCGCGTGCACGCCTCTATGCAACCTGGGATGGCGTTGGCGAAACCGACCGTCTCCAGGATCGTCAGCACCGCCTCGTGGATGCGCTCTATGTCGTTCTCGCCGAGCGGCCTGTATCTGCCGCCCTCCAGGCCGGCGCGAACGGGTCGGATATCATCGGAAAGCGGCGCGGCCCTAAGTGCCCTGCGCGCCTCACGGCCGCCTGAACGTCTCGCACGGGTTTCGCTATCCGCGTCCGTTCGATCCGGCGCGGGCTTCTCCAACGCGGCTGGCATAATACGGCTCCATTTCCCGAAGCCCACCGCCATGGCTTTGCGCCTTTATGCGACGGCTTCGCTCCCACTCCGCTTACGACTATGCAGCGGCGTGGGGCGCCGGAAATGTGCCACCCCCCGCCGCCGGATGTACCAGCGCCCGAGGCCTCTCGGCCGATCAGGCGGCGGCGGGACGACGGCCGGCGGCGGTCGCCAGTTCGCGGATTCCGGGCTCGATATGCTGGAGCGCGATCGAAGAGATGCCGAGCCGCATGAACTGCGTGTGCCGCTCGCCGCGCGCGAAGAAACGCTTGCCCGGCTCGATTACCACGCTGCGGGCGGCGGCGGCCTCCGACAACGCGCAGGTGTCCATTCCCGGAGGCCCTTCGAGCCAGACGGAGGCGCCGCCTGCGGAATCGGTCGCGCGCCATTCCGGCAGGAAGGCATTGACGGCCTGGATCAGCCGACGGCGGCGCTCGCCGAAGGCGGCCGACAGGCGCCTGACCAGCGCCTCGTGATGGCCGAGCGACAGGAACAGCGCCACGGCGCGCTGGTTGTTGGCCGGCGGATGGCGCAGCATGAAGCGCCTCAGCGCTCTCAATTCCGCGATCAGGTCGGCGGGGGCGACGATGTAGCCGATGCGCAGGCCGGGCGCCAACGTCTTGGACATCGAGCCGACATAGATGACGCGGCCTGTGCGATCGAGGCTCTTCAGCGCCTGCTGCGGGGCATCGTCGAGCAGCTGACTGTCATAGCCGTCCTCGATGACGATCCTGTCGCGCTCCGCGGCATCGGCCAGAAGCTGCTGCCGGCGCCGCGTGCTGAGAGGCACCATGGTCGGGCAATGATGGCTCGGCGTGACGAAGACGAAGCCGCAATCGGCCGGCACCTCGTCCGCGACGATGCCTTCCGCATCGACGCGCACCGGCACGGTTTCGGCGCCGGCGAGGTTGAAGATCGAGCGGGCGTCCGGATAGCCGGGCTCTTCCATCGCGACCTTCGAGCCCTTTGCCATCAAAAGCGTCGCCAGCATGTAGAGCGCGTTCTGCGCACCGAGCGTGACGATGATCTCGTCGGGATTGGCGAAGATGCCGCGCCGCGGCAGGAGCCTCGCCTGGATCTGCTCGATCAGGAGCGGATCGTCGCGATCGACCATGTCGGCGGCCCAGTTGCGGATCTCCAGCACGGCAAGCGCCATGCGGTTGCACTCGCGCCATTCGGCCGTCGGGAACAGCGCCGGATCGAACTGCCCATAGACGAAGGGATAGGAATATTTGATCCAGTTGACCTGGTTCGACGGCGATTGAAGTTCCGTCGCCGGCACCTGGCGCCTCGCCTTCCAGTCGATCATCTCGCTCGCGGGCTGCTGTCGCTGAGTGGGCTTGGCCGGAGAGGTCAGCACTTCCGGGTTGACGAAATGGCCGCGACGCTCCTTGGCGATCAGGAAACCCTGGTCCACCAGTTGCTGGAAGGCCAACACCACCGTGCCGCGCGCCACGCCGAGCTTCTCGGCCAGGATACGGCAGGACGGAAGCGGCATCGACGCGGCGATCTGGCGGTCGAGAATGGCGGCAACGATGGCCTGCCGAATCTGGGCCTGAAGGGTCTGGCCTGAGTCGGTCGAGATCCGGAAAAGTCCGGACCAGATGGCAGCATCGTTTCTGGTGGGCATGTCGCGTTCCTTTCAGGCCGGGACATTAGCCCTGGTCCGATCAATCATCAAGACTGGTACAAGGCCTTGCGCCACACTTTTTGACGACCATAGGCGTGGTTAGGCCAGCACGGCGACTTTCCGTCCTGCCTTCAGCGCACTATTGTTCTCGCGCGAACGCACGATTTCGAAAGTCCGCGCCGTGCGAAACAAGGCGAAAACGGGAGCATACATTGGCCAACGCTTCATTCGATACGGCTCTCGCCGCACTTCGCGCCCATCGGAAAAGCGCCGCGCCGAAGGACATGCGTATCGCCTTCGCCGACGATCCGGGCCGTTTTAAAAAATTTTCGCTGATGCTCGACGATCTCCTGCTCGACTGGTCGAAATGCGCCGTCACGTCCGAGACAATGAAACTGCTGCAGGGCCTCGCCGTCGCGGCGAAGGTCGAGGAGCGGCGGGCGGCCATGTTCGCCGGCAAGCATATAAACATCACCGAGGACCGCGCCGTGCTGCACACGGCGCTTCGCAACGTTGGTGACAAGCCCGTCACGACAGACGGCGAGGACGTGATGCCGGAGGTGCGTTCGGTGCTCGCCGCAATGGGCAAGTTCGCCGACGGCATCCGCGACGGCACGATCAAGGGCGCGACCGGCAAGAGGATCACCGACATCGTCAATATCGGCATCGGCGGCTCCGACCTCGGCCCCGCCATGGCGACGCTGGCGCTATCGCCCTATCATGACGGCCCGCGCGCGCATTTCGTCTCCAATGTTGACGGCGCCCACATCGCCGACACGGTTGCGCCGCTTTCCGCCGAAACGACGCTCTTCATCATCGCGTCGAAGACCTTCACCACGATCGAGACGATGACGAATGCCGGCACGGCGCGCCGGTGGATCGCCGACAAGCTCGGGCCGGATGCGGTCCAGCATCATTTTGCCGCCGTATCGACTGCGCTCGACAAGGTCGCAGCGTTCGGCATCCAGAAGGAGCGGGTCTTCGGCTTCTGGGACTGGGTGGGCGGCCGCTATTCGCTATGGTCGGCGATCGGCCTGCCGATCATGATCGCCATCGGGCCGGAGCGGTTCCATTCCTTCCTTTCCGGCGCGCACGCCATGGACAAGCATTTCCGCTCCGCGCCAATGTTGGAGAACCTTCCCTTCGTGCTCGGCCTCGTCGGCTACTGGAACCGGGTCGTCTGTCAATACCCGGCGCGCGCGGTGATCCCCTACGACCAGCGGCTTGCCCGCCTGCCGGCCTATCTGCAGCAACTCGACATGGAATCGAACGGCAAGCATGTGACGCTGGAAGGGGCCGAGGCCGAAACGCCGACCGGACCGCTGGTGTGGGGCGAGCCGGGGACCAACGGCCAGCACGCCTTCTTCCAACTCCTGCACCAGGGTACCGACATCATCCCCGTCGAGTTCATCGCCGCGGCGGAAGGCCACGAACCGGAACTGAAACATCACCACGATCTGCTTCTCGCCAATTGCCTTGCGCAATCGGAAGCCTTCATGCGCGGTCGCACCCTGGAGGAAGCGAAAAAGCAGATGCTCGGCAAGGGGATGGGCAAGGCCGAGGTCGACAGGATCGCGCCGCATCGCGTCTTCGCCGGGAACCGACCCTCGATCACCATCCTCTACCGCAAGCTCGACCCCTATGCGCTCGGAAGGCTGATCGCGCTTTACGAGCACCGGGTCTTCGTCGAGGGGGCGCTGTTCGACATCAACTCCTTCGATCAGTGGGGCGTGGAACTCGGCAAGGAACTGGCGACGGAGCTCCTGCCGGTCGTGGAAGGCAAGGCGAGCGCGGCGGGCAAGGACTCTTCGACGGCCGGTCTCGTGGCGAGGATTGCCGATCTCAGGAAGGCGGGCTGACGGACGTGGCGGGCATCAAGGGGATTTTGTTCGACAAGGACGGCACGCTGATCGACTTCGACCGGACATGGTTCGAGGTCGCCGACCTGATGGCGCTGAAAGCGGCGAACGGCTCACGCAGCCGAGCCGACCATCTGCTGATCGAGGCCGGCTATGATTTCGGCACAAGGCGTTTCAAGGCGGATTCGGTCTTCGCGGCTGGCACCAACGCCGACGTGATTGCGCTCTGGTATCCGGGCCAGTCGCCTGCTGAACGACAGGCGACGGTCGAGGATTACGACCGCTTCGTCGGCGAGAATGCCTCGGCAAAACCCTATGGCCTGCCGGGGGTGAAAGATGCGATCACCAAATTGCACGGGCTGGGCTATCGGATGGGGGTCGCCACCAACGATTCCACCAGAGGGGCGGAGCGGACGCTCGCCGCGCTCGGCATGTCCCAGCTTTTCGACGCCGCCTATGGCTATGACGCCGTCGCCAATCCGAAGCCCGCGCCCGATACGGTGCGCGCCTTCTGCGACCTGACCGGCTACAAGCCTTCCGAGGTGGCGATGGTCGGCGACAACCGGCACGATATGGAGATGGCGCGGGCTGCCGGCGCCGGCATGGCAATCGGGGTCTTGAGCGGCAACGGCACGCGCGAGACGCTTTCGCCGCTTGCCGATATCCTCATCGAGTCGGTCGCCGACCTGCCGGGTCTGCTCGCCGGAGAATAGCGCTACTGCCCGAAACCCTGGTGGTTCAGGAGAAAGACGCGCTCGGCGGGCGTGCTCGCGCGCCCTAGAATCTTGTTCCGATGAGGAAAGCGGCCGAATTTCGCGACAATGTCGCGATGTTCGACGGCGAATTTCTCGTTCTTGCCGGCATCCTGAGCGCGGAACAGCGTGACCGAGCGTTCCTGGTCGGCCAGGATCTCGCTGTGCATGAAGGGCATGTAGAGGAACTGTTTCTCCGTCTCGCTCAGCTTTTCGTCCAGCTTCCTCGCCAGCGCCTTTCGCGCGATATCGATCGCCTGATCGTCCGTGGCAAAAGCCTCCGCCGTGCCGCGGAACATGTTGCGGGGGAACTGGTCGAGCGCGATGGTGGCGGCAAGCGCCGCGCGCGGCTCCTCGAACGCGGCCGCCGGGACATTCGAGCGGATTTCCCCGTAAAGGGGCTCGAAGCGGTCCTTGATCACGCGATCGGTCGCGTCGCTGCGGGTAAACCAGTCCTCCTCGGTCAGTTCCCCGAACCAGAAGGACAAAATCGTCTCAACCCAGTCTTCCTGCATCGTGCTTCCTTCGTTCGTCGGGCGTTCCGGCACGTCAACGCCATCGTGACGTATCGTCCGGCGGCGGGGTGTTTCCATGCTCGCAGAACGGTGGTTATATGGAAATCCGCGCACCGGACAAGCGGCCGGGCGACAAGAATGAATGGGAGTTACCTATGAAAAAAATGGGGTTCATGGCGGCGATGCTCGCCGCGACGCTGTTTAGCGGCGTCGCCAGCGCCAAGACGCTGGTCTATTGCTCGGAGGGTTCGCCGGAAGGCTTCGACCCCGGGCTCTATACGGCGGGAACGACCTTCGACGCATCGTCGAAGCCGGTCTATAACCGCCTGGTCGAATTCAAGCGCGGCACGACCGAGGTCGTTCCAGGCCTTGCCGAGAAATGGGACGTGTCCGACGACGGGCTCGAATATACCTTCCACCTGCGCAAGGGCGTGAAGTTCCAGACCACCGACTTCTTCAAACCGACCCGCGACTTCGACGCCGACGATGTCGTGTTCTCCTTCGAGCGCATGCTCGACAAGAAGAATCCCTGGTACAGCTACGCCGGGGGCCAATGGGAATATTTCGACGCCATGTCGATGCCCACGCTCATCAAGAGCGTCGAGAAGGTCGACGATCTGACGGTGAAATTCACGCTTACCCATCCAGAAGCGCCCTTCATCGCCAACATGGCGATGGATTTTGCCTCCATCATGTCGAAGGAATATGCCGACCAGCTTGCCAAGGACGGCAAGAAGGAAATGCTGAACCAGCAGCCGCTTGGAACCGGCCCCTTCCAGTTCGTCGGCTATCAGAAGGACGCGGTGATCCGCTACAAGGCCAATCCCGATTTCTGGGACGGCAAGCAGGCGATCGACGATCTCGTTTTCGCTATCACGCCCGACGCGGCGGTGCGCTACCAGAAGCTGCAGGCCGGAGAATGCCAGGTCATGGCCTATCCGGCGCCGGCCGACGTCGCGGCCATGAAGAAGAACGACAAGCTCACAGTCTTGGAGCAGGCCGGGCTCAATGTCGCCTACATGTCCTACAACACGACCCAGAAGCCCTTCGACAACGTCAAGGTCAGGAAGGCGCTCAACATGGCCGTCAACAAGAAGGCCATCATCGACGCCGTGTATCAGGGTTCGGGGCAGGCCGCGATCAACCCCATCCCGCCAACCATGTGGGGCTACAACAAGGACGTGAAGGACGATTCCTACGATCCGGACGCGGCCAAGAAGATGCTGGAGGAAGCCGGCGTCAAGGATCTCCAGATGAAGATCTGGGCAATGCCGGTGCAACGCCCCTACATGCCCAACGCCCGCCGCACGGCCGAGTTGATCCAGTCCGATTTCGCCAAGATCGGCGTGAAGGCGCAGATCATCTCCTATGAATGGGGCGAATACCTGAAGCGCGCCGGCGAGAAGGACCATGACGGCGCCGTCATCCTCGGCTGGACCGGCGACAATGGCGATCCGGACAACTTCATGGCCACGCTGCTCGGCTGCGACGGCGTCGGCACGTCCAACAATACGGCCGAGTTCTGCTACAAGCCCTATGAAGACCTCATCCAGAAGGCCAAGAGGGTCTCCGACCAGGCCGAACGCGCCAAGCTCTACGAGCAGGCCGAGGTGATCTTCAAGGAACAGGCGCCCTGGCTCACCATCGCGCACTCGACGGTGTTCATGCCGATGCTGAAGTCGGTCCAGAACTACAAGATGGACCCGCTCGGCTCGCATCGCTTCGACGGCGTCGATATCACCGAGTAACCAGGGAACAGCCATGCCGGCCACGTTCAAGCACTTTCCCGCGCTCAAGCGGGAAGGTGTTGGCCGGCGCGCCGTCCATCCTTGAGAAGACGGGATGCTCCGCTTCATACTGGTCAAGATCGGCCTCCTGATCCCCACTTTCATCGGCGTGGCGATCGCGGCCTTCGGCTTCGTCCGCCTCCTGCCCGGCGATCCGGTGCTGCTGCTTGCCGGCGAGCACGGGATAAGCCCGGAACGGCATGCGGAACTGATGCACCAATACGGCTTCGACCAGCCGATCTGGGTGCAATTCCTCGAGTTCCTGTGGCATCTGCTGCAGGGCGATCTCGGCGTCTCGATCGCCACCAAGCGCCCGGTCATCGGCGAGTTCCTGGCATTGTTCCCGGCAACGCTGGAGCTTTCCATCTGCGCCATTATCTTGGCGGTGATCCTGGGCATTCCAGCCGGCATCCTCGCCGCAACGAAGCGCGGGTCATGGGTCGACCAGACGATCATGGGTACCGCGCTCGTCGGCTATTCGATGCCGATCTTCTGGTGGGGCTTGCTGCTCATCATCCTTTTCTCCGGCATCCTGCACTGGACGCCGGTCTCGGGCCGCATCTCGCTGATGTATTTCTTTCCGAACGTCACCGGCTTCATGCTGATCGACAGCCTGCTTTCGGGCCAGAAGGGCGCCTTCATCTCGGCTGCCTCGCACCTGATCCTGCCGACCATCGTGCTCAGCACGATCCCACTCGCCGTGATCGCCCGGCAAACGCGCTCGGCTATGCTCGAAGTGCTCGGCGAGGACTATGTGCGCACCGCCCGCGCCAAGGGCCTGTCGCCGGTGCGTGTCGTTTCCGTCCATGCGCTGCGCAACGCGCTCATTCCCGTCATCACCACGATCGGGCTCCAGATCGGCGTCCTGATGGCGGGCGCCATCCTCACCGAGACGATCTTCTCCTGGCCGGGTGTCGGCAAATGGATGGTCGATTCCATCTTCCGCCGCGACTATCCGGCCGTGCAGGGCGGGCTGCTGC
This sequence comes from Mesorhizobium koreense, assembly GCF_031656215.1. NCBI lineage: Bacteria > Pseudomonadati > Pseudomonadota > Alphaproteobacteria > Hyphomicrobiales > Phyllobacteriaceae > Mesorhizobium > Mesorhizobium koreense. The sequence continues at coordinate 4,939,498 of NZ_CP134228.1, forward strand.
TCATCGCGCTGATCGTCATGGTCGTGAATCTGATCGTCGATCTGCTCTACGGCCTGGTGAATCCCAGGGTCAGGCATGGCAGGTGAAGAGATGAGCGAAGCCACCGCCCAATCAGCCGGAACCGATACCCGCCAGACAGGCCGACTGGCGTTGCTTGCCGAATTCTGGGCCTATTTCAGCGAGAACCGGGGCGCGGTCTACGGCCTCCTGTTCTTCGTCTTCATCTGCCTCGTCGCCATCTTCGCCGGCTTCATCGCGCCGCATGGTCCGGACGAGCAGTTCCGCGACGCGCTTCTGAAGCCGCCCGTTTTCCAGGAAGGCGGCGAATGGCGCTTCCTGCTCGGCACCGATGCCGTCGGCCGCGACGTGCTCTCGCGCATCATCTTCGGCAGTCGCTATTCGCTTTTCGTCGGCTGCGTCGTTGTCTCGGTCGCGCTTGTCGCCGGCATTCTGGTGGGGCTCATCGCGGGCTTCGTCGGCGGCTGGGTCGACACGCTCATCATGCGCGTGATGGACATCATCCTCGCCTTCCCGAGCCTGCTTCTGGCATTGGCGCTGGTTGCCATCCTGGGTCCCAGCCTGACCAACGCCATGATCGCCATCGCCATCGTGCAGCAGCCGCATTACGTCAGGCTGACGCGGGCATCCGTGATGAGCGAGAAGCACCGCGACTACGTCACCGCCGCAAGGGTCGCCGGAGTGCGGCCGCTTCGGCTGATGTTCGTGACCATCCTGCCGAACTGCCTCGCGCCGCTCATCGTGCAGGCGGCGCTCTCCTTCTCCAACGCCATCCTGGACGCTGCCGCGCTCGGCTTCCTCGGCATGGGTGCGCAACCGCCAACGCCGGAATGGGGCACGATGCTCGCCGAGGCACGCGAGTTCATCCTGCGCGCCTGGTGGGTGGTGACCATGCCCGGCCTTGCCATCCTGTTCACTGTGCTCGCCATCAACCTCATGGGCGACGGCTTGCGCGACGCGCTCGATCCCAAACTGAAGAGGTCGTGACGCCATGGCCCTCCTCGACATCGAAAACCTCAGCGTCGAATTCGACACCGCCCATGGACCGTTCCGCGCCGTGGACGGCGTCTCCTTCTCGGTGGACGAGAGCGAAGTGTTGGCGATCGTGGGTGAATCCGGCTCAGGCAAGTCGGTCTCGATGCTCGCGGTGATGGGACTCCTGCCGTGGACGGCGAACGTCCGCGCCGACCGCATGCAGTTCGAAGGGCGCGACCTCCTCACCATGAGCGGTCGCGAGCGCCGCACCATCATCGGCCGCGACATCGCCATGATCTTCCAGGAACCGATGTCGAGCCTCAATCCCTGCTTCACCGTGGGTTTCCAGCTCTCGGAGGCGCTGAAGACGCATCTGGCGCTCGGTCGACGCGCGCGCAGGGAACGCGCCATCGACCTTCTGCGGCAGGTCGGCATCCCGGCCCCGGAGAAGCGGCTATCTTCCTTTCCGCACCAGCTTTCCGGCGGCATGAACCAGCGCGTGATGATCGCCATGGCGATCGCCTGCAACCCGAAGCTCCTGATCGCCGACGAGCCGACGACGGCGCTCGACGTCACCATCCAGGCGCAGATCCTCGACTTGCTCCTGAAACTGCAGCGCGACACCAAGATGGCGCTGGTGCTCATCACGCATGATATGGGCGTAGTGGCCGAGACGGCCGAGCGCGTTTCGGTGCAATATGCCGGGCAGAAGGTCGAGGAGCAGCGCGTGCGGCCGCTCTTCGACGACCCGCACCATCCCTATACGGCCGCCCTCCTCTCGGCGTTGCCCGAACGCGCCACCGCGCGCCATCTGCCTTCCATTCCGGGCATGGTGCCCGGCCAGTTCGACCGACCGTCCGGCTGCCTGTTTTCGCCGCGCTGCAAGTTCGCCACCGAACTCTGCCGGGAGGTCGTGCCGCCCAGGCAGGATGCAGAACTCGGTGCCGCGCTTTGCCATTACCCGCTCGAGCATGGCGTGCCGCGCGACCATCCCGTGAAGGGAATGGCGGCATGAGCGGCGATACCGTCCTCGAGGCGAAGGACCTCGCACGCTACTATCCCGTGTATCGGGGCGCATTCGCCAAGCCCGTCGAACTGAAGGCGCTGGACGGGGCGAGCTTCACGCTGGAGCGGCGGAAGACGCTCGCGGTCGTCGGCGAATCCGGCTGCGGGAAGTCGACGCTCGCCCGGCTCGTCACCATGATCGAGCCGCCGACGAGAGGCGAACTGAAGATCACCGGCATCGACGTAGCCGCCGGCGGCGCGAAGGCGATGCGGCAATTGCGCAGCCAGGTGCAGATCGTCTTCCAGAACCCTTACGGATCGCTCAACCCTCGCCAGAAGATCGGCGCGGCGCTGGAGGAGCCGTTGCTCGTCAACACGAAGCTTTCCGCTTCCGAACGGCGGGAGCGTGCCCGTGCCATGATGGCGGCGGTCGGGCTGCGCAAGGAACACTACGAGCGTTTTCCGCACATGTTCTCCGGCGGCCAGCGCCAGCGCATCGCGATCGCCCGCGCGCTCATGCTCGACCCCGAGATCCTGGTGCTGGACGAGCCCGTTTCCGCGCTCGACGTCTCCATCCAGGCACAGGTGCTGAACCTGCTCCACGACATGCAGGAGCGGATGAATCTCGCCTACATGTTCATCAGCCACGACCTGTCGGTCGTGCGCCACATCGCCGACGACGTGATGGTCATGTATCTCGGCCGGCCGGTGGAGCATGGGCCGCGCGAGAAGATCTTCGCCAATCCGCAGCATCCCTATACGCGGGCGCTGCTTTCGGCGACGCCCGTCGCCGATCCGACGCACAAGAAGGAGCGGATCGTCCTGAGGGGCGAACTCCCCTCGCCCATCTCGCCGCCCACCGGCTGCCCCTTCCATCCGCGCTGCCCGCTTGCCTTCGAGCGCTGCATGACCGAGGCACCGAAGCTGAAGCCTTCGCGCGGCGTGCTGGTCTCCTGCCATGCCGTCGAGGAGGGCAAGACGGGTGGCGCGGCGGTCGATGGCGCCCTTACCGAGGAGGCGGCCTCACAATAGAAATAGCCGGACGGTTCTATTTACTCCGGCTGTACAGGGCCTAGATGCAGTGACATTGTTCAACCCATGATTTTATGGAGAGACCCGCATGGCCAAGGATGATGCAAAGAAACTCCGCAAGGCTCCGCTGGCGACGCCGAGCAGCCTCGGCTCGAACGCGGCGAAGGATATTGCGGCCAGCCTGACGGCGCTCCTCGCCGACGTCTTCGCGCTCTACGTGAAGACCAAGAATTTCCATTGGCATATGTCGGGGCCGCACTTCCGCGACTACCACCTTCTGCTCGACGAGCACGGGACTCAGATTTTCGCGATGACCGACGACATTGCCGAGCGGGCGCGCAAGGTCGGTGGCACGACATTGCGCTCCATCGGCCAAATCGCGAAGCTGCAGCGCATCCCCGACAATGACGCCGATTTCGTCGCGCCGGAGGACATGCTGGCCGAACTCAAGGAAGACAATCTCAAGCTGACCCAGATCATGCGCGAGGTGCACGACACATGCGATGAGCATGGCGATGTCGCCACTGCCAGCCTGCTTGAAAACTGGATAGACGAATCCGAACGCCGCACCTGGTTCCTGTTCGAGATGACCAGGCAGCGTTAGGAGGCTCCTTAGAGGCGGTGCGTCCTTCGAGGCTCACCCTTCGGGCTCGCACCTCAGGATGAGGGAGGACGGTGTTCCTGCATCTCAAGTCTCATGGAAAGCCCTGCAGGCTCGCTCTATCGAAATGCGTTCTTTGAGATTCACTACGCTTCGGGATGAGGGCTTTGGCACAAACCTCCCTCATCCTGAGATGTGAGCCCCCGGGTCTTGCCTTTGGCAAGCCTGAGGACAGGCTCCGCGAGCCTCGAAGGACGCACCCACCTCAATCCAGCATCGACTGCAAGGTCTCGATGCGATCGGCCTCAAAAGCAGGTTTGTCCCAGCGCAGCCGCGAGATGCGGGGAAAGCGCATGGCGACGCCGGAGCGGTGGCGCTTCGAGCGCGCCAGCCCTTCGAAGGCGATCTCCAGGACCAGACCATGTTTCGGCTCGGCACGCACGGAACGCACCGGGCCGAAACGCTCGATGGTATTGTCGCGGACATATTTGTCGAGCAGCTTCAGTTCCTCGTCGGTGAAGCCGAAATAGGCCTTGCCGACCGGGAGAAGCACCGGATCTTCCTCTGGCCCAGACCAGACCCCGAAGGTGAAATCCGAATAGAAGCTCGACCGCTTGCCATGGCCGCGCTGGGCGTACATCAGGACGGCGTCGACCACATGCGGGTCACGTTTCCATTTGAACCACGGACCCTTCGGCCGGCCGGGCACATAGGATGAATCCAGCCGCTTCAGCATGACGCCCTCGATCACCGGATGCGGCGGCTCGTGACGCATCGTGTCAAGCGCCGCCCAGTTGTCAAAAGGCACGATCGGCGACAGGTCGAAGCGCGCAGGGTCGAGCGTGGCCACGAACGCCTCCAACTTTTTGCGCCGCTCAAGGAAGGGCAAATTCCGAACGTCCTCGCTCCCTTTTTGCAGGATGTCGTAGCAGCGGACGAAGACCGGATATTGCCCGACGAGTTTCACCGGCACGGTCTTGCGGTTCAGCCGCTGCTGAAGGTCTGAAAAGGTGCCGATATGCTCGGGCGGGTTGCCGACCAGGAGTTCGCCGTCGAGCGCCGCCTCAAAGGCCATGGCTTCCAGCAAGTCGGGGAACGCGCCGGAGATGTCGTCGCCCGTACGCGAATAAAGCCTCCGCACGCCCTTCTCGGCAACGGCCTGGACGCGGATGCCGTCCCATTTCCACTCGGCCGCGTAATCGGCCGGATCGATCTTCACCAGATCGCCGTCCTGCACCGGGTTCGACAGCATGACCGGCCTGAACGGAGCGGCGGCCGCGAGTTCCGGCCTGCCGGTCTTGCCCGTCAGCCAGTCGAAAAGCTCGCGGTAAGGCGGCTTGAGCCCATGCCAGAGCTCCTCGATCTCCGTTACGTCAACACCGCCGAAATCGGCCAGCGCCTGCTTGGCGAGCCTTGCCGAAACGCCGATGCGCAAGCCGCCGGTGACAAGTTTTATCGTGGCGAAGCGCTCGGAAATCGTCATTCGGTCGAGCAGGCGCGCCAGCACGGCCGGCCCGTCGGCGCGTCCGGCGGAGCGCAGTTGCGCGACCGCATCCGAGAGGCGGACCGGGAGCCCTTCCGCCTCGTCCTCCGGACCTGTCCTGGTGCCGGGCCAGACCAGCGACACCGTCTCGGCGAGGTCGCCGACATAGTCATAGGAATAAGCGAAGAGGACGGCGTCCATGCGCTCCATGACCAGCGCGCGCAGCATGGCCGGCTTGACCGAGGGGATGTCGAGATCCCCGGTGATCGCCGCCAGTGCAAGGCCGCGGTCGGGATCGGGCGTCGCGCGGAAATAATCGATGAGCAATCTCAGCTTGCCGTTTCGGGACGGCGTCAGGACGAGGCGGTCGAGAAGTTCGGCGAAGGCCCGCATCAGTCGCCCTCGTCCTCGTAGCCGACAAGGTGCAAAGGCCTACCCACGATGCCGGCAAGCTCGCACCAGCGCACCAGCGCTTCCTCGCGGCCATGCGTTACCCAGATCTCGCCTGCGCCTGTCTCGCCAATCGTGGCGGTCAGTTCATCCCAGTCGGCGTGATCGGAGATCACCAGCGGCAGTTCGACGCCGCGCTGCCTGGCGCGCTGGCGGATGCGCATCCAGCCGGAAGCAAAGCAGGCGACCGGGTCGGCGAAGCGCCGTGCCCAGCGGTCGGCGAAGGCCGAGGGCGGTCCGACGATGATCTCGCCGGCGAAGGCGCCCTTGGCACTCCCTTCGATGGTGGCGGGCTCTAGCGGGCCGAGGTCGACACCCTGACTCTGATAGTATTCGCACAGCTTCGCCAACGCGCCGTGGATGAAGATCGGCCGCTCGTAGCCCGCATCGCGCAGGAGACGAATGACGCGTTCGGCCTTGCCCAGCGCATAAGCGCCGACGAGATGCGCGCGCTCGGGAAACTGCTCGACCGATTTCAGGAGCGTCGCGATCTCGTGCGTAGCATCCGGATGGCGGAAGACCGGCAGGGCGAAGGTCGCCTCGGTAATGAACACGTCGCAAGGCACGATTTCGAAGGGGGCGCAGGTAGGGTCGGTGGCGCGCTTGTAGTCGCCCGAGGCGACGATGCGCAGCCCTTCGGTCTCGACCGCGATCTGGGCCGAGCCCAGCACATGACCTGCCGGATGGAAGCTGACCGACACGCCGTTCAGCGAAAGCTTCTCGCCCAATATCGCCGCCTGCGTCGAGCCGGCGAAGTCCGCGCCGTAGCGCAGCGCCATGATGTCGAGCGTCTGGCGCGTCGCCAGAACATGGCGGTGGCCTGAACGGGCGTGGTCCGAATGGCCATGCGTGATCAGCGCGCGCTCCACCGGCCGCACGGGGTCGATGAAGAAATCGCCGGGCGGGCAATAGAGGCCCTCTGGTCGCGGAAGGAGGAGTTCGTGCGGCTGCATCGACTGTGAAAATAGGCATTTGCAGGCGCGCGAAAAGAGGATTGCAAAATCCTCCCGACAGGCGCATACGCCCGCGCGCGCCTTTCGCGGGCACGGAAACCTCGCTCCAATGCACCCTGTCCAGTTCTCCTCCGGCAATCTGTTGGCGGACCGCCGGGCCGCCTACGCCGAAATGCTGTTCGACAGCGGCGACACCAACGCCGCCGCCGACCTGATGCGCGAGGCGCTGGCGCTCGTGCCGGATTGGGCGGCCGGCTGGTTTCGGCTGGGTGAGATGCTGGAGATCGCGGGCCGCATTCCGGAAGCGGAAATGGCGTGGCGCGAGGCGCTCAGGTTCGATCCGCAAGACCGTATGGGTGCTGCGCTGAAGCTCGGCTTGACGGCTTCCACCAACGGCATCGTGGCCCCGCCGAGCGCCTTCGTTGAAACGCTGTTCGACCAATATGCGGAAGAGTTCGACGCCGCGCTCGTCGAAAGGCTCGATTACCGCGTGCCGGAGCTTTTGCAGGAAGCCCTTCTGAATGCCGGCTGCGCGGCTTTCGCACATGCGGTCGATCTTGGCTGCGGTACCGGGCTGATGGGCGAAAGGCTGCGCGGGGCGACGAGCTATCTCGAAGGCTACGACATCTCCGCCGGCATGCTGAGGGAGGCCGAAGCCAAGCGCATTTACGACCGGTTGGAACGGCAAGACCTACAGACATTGCCGGCGCTCTCCCCTGTCGCCGATCTCGTCACGGCCGCGGACGTCTTCATGTATGTCGGCGAGTTGGAGCGGCTCTTCTCCCGCATTGCCGAGCTTCTGCTGCCGGGTGGGTATTTCGCCTTTTCCGTCGAATTTAACGATGGGCCGGAGGATATGGTGCTTCGGCCGTCGCGCCGATACGCCCATTCGAAGGCTTATGTGGAGCGCCTGCTTGCGGAGAAGGGCTTCGCTCTTGTCAGCCGGAATGAAGCGACGATCCGAATGGATCGCGGCGAGCCGGTAATTGGATTGATCGTGGTGGCGAAGAGAATGGAAGATCCGAATGGAATGCGCCCTTTCGCACCCCCCTCTGTCCTGCCGGACATCTCCCCCACAAGGGGGGAGATCAGACGGCCGCGCCAACAACGCTAACCCGGCAACGCCGAAAATTGGTGAAGGCGGTGATGGCAGCCGATCTCCCCCTCGAGGGGGAGATGTCCGGCAGGACAGAGGAGGGTCGGGAGGCGCGCGGCGCTTTCCCCAACCATATTGGCTTATCATCTGTTCTGGTTTAGTTCTGGCGGCTTGAACACGAGGCCAGCCCTTTCCGCGGAACGCTCCGCCGCCATCCTGCCCGCGCCATTCCTGAAATGGTTCGCGGAGCGCGGCTGGTCTCCGAGGCCGCATCAGATCGACCTTCTGGCGCGCGCGCAAAACGGCGCATCGGTGCTTTTGATCGCACCGACCGGAGCGGGCAAGACGCTGGCCGGCTTCCTGCCGAGCCTGGTCGACCTGTCGAACCGGCCGAAACGGAAGCCGGGCGAGCCCTATCGCGGCGTCCATACACTCTACATCTCGCCGCTCAAGGCGCTCGCCGTCGATATCGAGCGCAACCTCGGCAAGCCGGTCGCGGAGATGGGCCTGCCCGTCACGATGGAGACGCGCACAGGTGACACACCGGCGCACAAGCGCCAGCGGCAGAAATTCGTGCCGCCCGACATCCTGCTCACCACGCCCGAGCAACTGGCGCTCCTGATCGCCTCGAAGGATGCCGAACGCTTCTTCTCCGGCCTCTGTTATGTCGTGCTCGACGAACTGCATTCGCTCGTTACCTCCAAGCGCGGGCATCTGCTTTCGCTCGGGCTGGCGCGGCTGCGCCGCCTGGCGCCACGGCTCCAGTCGATAGGCCTTTCCGCGACCGTCGCCGAGCCGGACGCGCTGCGGCGCTGGCTGGTGCCGCAAAATCCGCCCGGCGAGATGGCCGATAGCATTACCGTCGGCGGAGGAGCGAAACCGGTCATCACCATTCTCGATTCGGCCGGGCATGTGCCGTGGTCGGGCCATTCGGCCCGCTACGCCATTCCGGAAATCTACGAAGCGATCCGCCGGCACCGCACCACGCTCCTCTTCGTCAACACGCGCAGCCAGGCGGAACTGCTCTTTCAAGAGCTTTGGCGGGTGAACGAGGAGACGCTGCCGATCGCGCTGCATCACGGCTCGCTCGATGTCGGCCAGCGGCGGCGTGTCGAGAAGGCGATGGAAGCGAATGCGCTGAGAGCCGTGGTGGCGACCTCGACGCTCGACCTCGGCATCGACTGGGGCGATGTCGATCTCGTCGTGCATGTCGGCGCGCCGAAGGGCGCCAGCCGCCTTGCCCAGCGCATCGGCCGCTCCAACCACCGCATGGACGAGCCGAGCCGTGCCATTCTGGTCCCTGCCAACCGCTTCGAGGTGCTGGAATGCCGCGCCGCGCTCGACGCCAATTATCTCGGTGCGCAGGATACGCCGCCGCTCGCCGAAGGCGCGCTCGACGTGCTCGCCCAGCATGTTCTGGGCATGGCCTGCGCCGAACCGTTTCATGCCGAGGAACTGCTGGAGGAAATCCGCAGTGCCGCGCCTTACGCCACGCTCGATGCCGCCATCTTCGATCGTGTCATCGATTTCGTCGCGACCGGGGGCTACGCGCTGCGCAGCTACGAGCGCTATGCGCGCATCCGTCAAATGCAGGATGGGCGCTGGCGCATCGCCCATCCCCGCGTCGCCCAGCAATACAGGCTGAATGTTGGAACCATCGTCGAGGCACCGATGCTTAAAGTCCGCCTGACACGGCATCGCGGGCGCGGCGGCAATGTACGCGGCGGGCCGGTGCTGGGCGAGATCGAGGAATATTTCGTCGAAACGCTGGCGCCCGGCGACACTTTCCTCTTCGCCGGCAAGGTGGTGCGCTTCGAGGGTATCCGCGAGAACGAGTGCTACGTCACCAGCGCCGGCGGCAACGACCCCAAGGTGGCGAGCTATATGGGCGGCAAGTTCCCGCTCTCGACCTATCTCGCGACCGAGGTGCGCTCGATGCTCGCCGATCCGTCGCGCTGGCACCTCCTGCCCGAACAGGTCGCGGACTGGCTGCGCCTCCAGAAAGACGTGTCGGTCCTGCCGCACCGCGAGGATTTGCTGGTCGAGACCTTTCCGCGCGGCGACCGCTTCTACATGGTCGCCTACCCGTTCGAGGGGCGGCTGGCGCACCAGACGCTCGGCATGCTGCTCACCCGCCGACTGGAGCGCGCCGGCGCGCATCCTCTGGGCTTCGTCGCCACCGACTATTCGCTGGCGATCTGGTCGCTGGAAGATATGGGACGCATGTTCCGCAGCGGCGCCCTGCCGCTTGCCGATCTTTATGCCGAAGACATGCTGGGCGACGACCTCGAAGCATGGCTCGCCGACAGCTGGATGCTGAAGCGTACCTTCCGCAATTGCGCCGTGATCGCCGGCCTGATCGAGCGCCGACATCCCGGGCAGGAAAAGACCGGACGGCAGGTGACGGTCTCGGCCGACCTCATCTACGACGTGCTTCGAACGCACCAGCCTGACCATATCCTGCTTCAGGCGACCCGCGCCGACGCGGCGGCCGGGCTGCTCGACGTGAAGCGGCTCGGCGAAATGCTGTCGCGGATCAGGGGTCGAATCATGCATAAGGATCTCGACCGCATCTCGCCGCTGGCAGTGCCGATCATGCTGGAGATCGGGCGCGAGTCGGTGAATGGCGAGGCAAACGATATGCTGCTCGCCGAAACGGCGGATGCGCTGATCGAAGAGGCGATGGGTACGGAACAGGCCGGATGACACCGCGCGCCACCTTAAGCGAGACGATAGAGATCGAGGGCGAGACCGCGCTTTGCGACCGCAGCGGCGCGCTTTATTTCCCCGCGCTCGACCTGCTCGCCGTATCCGACCTGCATCTGGAAAAGGGCGCGGCCTTCGCCCGGCGGCAACAGCTCATCCCGCCCTACGACACTGCGGCGACGCTGGCGCGGCTTGCCGAGGTGATCGCCATCTACGATCCAGGGATTGTTGTCAGCTTGGGCGACAGCTTCCATGACAGCGCCGGGGCGGCACTGATGCCGGGCATCTTCCGTGCCGAGCTTTCCGCGCTGATCGCCGGCCGCGACTGGTTCTGGATCGCCGGCAATCACGATCCCGACGCTCCGGAAGGTGTCGACGGCGAAAGCGTACAGGAAATCGCCATCGGCCCGCTTGTCTTCCGCCACGAGCCGTCGCGTGGTCCGACGCCCGGCGAGATTGCCGGTCATCTCCATCCCGGCGCACGGCTCGTCGCACGCGGCCGTTCGGTCAGGCGGCGCTGCTTCGCCGGCGACGGCAGGCGGCTGATCATGCCCGCTTTCGGTGCCTATACGGGCATGCTGAACGTGCTGGACCGCGCCTATGCGGGGCTTTTCGACGCGGACGGACTATTCGCCTGCATGCTCGGCCGGCAGCGCGTCTACAAGGTGACGGGATCGGTGCTCAGGCCGGGGTGATGCTCACGCCGAGGCTGCATTATTCCTTGCGGAAGAGGAAGCGTCCGGCCCAACCCGTCAGAAGCGCCAGCAGCACGCAGAAGATGCCATAGAAGAAGCCGTGGTCGTGCGCGACCTGATAGAGGCGACGCTCGAACCCGCCTTTCAGGATGACAAGCGGCGCCGAGGTCTGGGCGACGAAGCCGCCGCCCTTGAACAGGAAGGCACGGGCGCGGTGCGTTCCTACCGGCACGTCGGGCGCAAGCGACACGGTCGCGCGGAAAAGGGTCTGCGAGAGGAACTGCACGGAGCCGGGCCGCTCGCTATAGAGGCCGGAGGCCTTCTTGCGGTCTCTCAGCGCCGTTGCGAACTCCTTGATGGCAGCGGGGTCGGCGCTGCGATCGAGCGGCTGCATGTAGATGTTGTTGATGCCGAGCGCGAGTTGCCGATAGGCTTTCGGTTCGGCGATGTCCTGCAACTGTCTGGTCGACGCCATGGAATAGGAAAAGGGCACGTTGACGAATGTCTCCGCCTCGGTGTTGATCCACATGCCGAAGACGCGCTGCTTGAGACGGACGACGACCGGGCGCGCCGGCCCTTCCAGCACGACGATGACGTCATAGCCGCCCTCGCGCGCTATTACCGGATCGACATTGTCGATCGAGCCGAAGATAGTCAGGTTGGCACCGGAGAAATCCGACGTGATCGAAACCGTATCGGCCGAGAGGCCGATCTGGATCGTTTCGCGCTTCTCCGACTGGGCATAGGCGATTGTCGGCACAGCGATCGCCAGTGCGAGGAGGACCGCCAGCATGAGTGGGATACGTCCCATCGTCATGCCCCTCCGAGCGGCGCCAGCGAGAACGGGCTGACAGGGCGGGCGAAGAGGTCGATTGCCAGCCTGACCGCCACAGCCAGGACCAGGAAAGCCAGCAAAGCACGCAACTGTTCGCCGCGAAGGCGCTGGCCCGCGCGCGCGCCATATTGCGCGCCGATCACCCCTCCGACCATGAGCAGGAACGCCAGAACGATATCGACCGTCTGGTTGGTTGCAGCGTGCACGACCGTGGTGAAGCCCGAGACGAAGACGATCTGGAAGAGCGACGTGCCGATGACGACCTTGGTCGGCACCTTTAGCAGATAGATCATGGCCGGGATCATGATGAAGCTGCCGCCGACGCCGAGGATCGATCCGAGAAAGCCGACCACCGCGCCCAGGCCAAGCACCGGGATCACGCTGACGAAGAGCTTCGAAGAGCGGAAACGCATCTTCAGCGGCAGTTTGTGCACCCAATTGTGCTGGCCGGGCCGCCGGACCTCGGCCGCGCCGCCCGCCCGAGTACGGCGGATGGCGCGCGCGCTCTCGACCAGCATGATGGAGCCGACCGAACCCAGCATCACCACGTACATAAGGGACACGATCAGGTCCAACTGGCCGATGCTGCGCAACAGCGCGAAGATGTAGATGCCGAGTGCCGCGCCGACGACACCGCCGGCGAGCAAGACCGTTCCGAGCTTGATGTCGAGCGTGCCGCGCTTCATGTGAATGAGCGCGCCGGAGGCCGAGGCCGCCACCACCTGGTTGGCGCCTGTCGCGACAGCGACGGAAGGCGGTATGTTGTAGAAGATCAGAAGCGGCGTGATGAGGAACCCACCGCCGACACCGAACATTCCCGACAGGAAGCCGACCGCGCCGCCCATGGCGAGCAGCACGACCATATTGACCGACATTTCAGCGATCGGGAGATAAATGCCCACCCGTCAAACCCGACTAGCCATGTGGGACCGGCAACCCGTGTCTCGTGCCGAAAACACGATCGATAACAAAATTGTTCTTGCCGCCCTTGTGCAGGGAAGTCAATTTAACTCCCGTGGATCAGGCAGAAAACATGCAGATTTGTCAGCATGTTGGCAAATAAATCACAACATATTGGCGCCAATGCGCTTTATTTCTTTTTCAGGAGGGCCGTGACCAGAGCTTCGTTCACCTCGCCGGTCGGTTCCATGCCGTTAGCCTTCTGGAAAGCCGCTACCGCCGATTTCGTCCTGTCGCCCATGATACCGTCGGCGGTGCCCGCGTCGTAGCCGTTCTTGTTGAGGATGAGCTGGATGTTCCTGATCGCCTGCTTCATATCGATGCTGGCCGTCTTGGTATCGCTTTCCTTCCAGGCGTCGGGAATGTCGACGATATTGGCCGCCTGATCGACCGGCCTGGCCTTCCAGAGTTCGGTCGTGGCGCGCGCCTTCTGGAGCTGTTCGGGGCGCAGCGAATTGGCAACCTCGTCGCGCTTGGCTGCGGCGTCCTTGTCGCCGGTCTTGGCGACCAGCGCGAACCATTTGTAGGATTCTTCGAGGTTCTGAGGCATGCCGACGCCCTTGGCGGCGAGGATGCCGAGATTGAACTGGCTGTCCTTGACGCCGAGTTCGGCCGCTTTCTCGAACCAGCGGACGGCGGCCTCGTTGTCGACCGCGCCGTTGGCGCCCATCGCGTAGAGCACGCCGAGATTGTGCATGGCGGCGGCGTTTCCCTGATCGGCCGCCTTGACGTACCATTCCTTGGCCTTGGCGATGTCGCGCTTGAGGCCGATGCCCTTCTCGTAGAAATTGCCGATCCGGTACTCGGCCGGCGCGTAGCCGAGGCCGGCCGCCTCGGCGTACCACTTGGCGGCCGTCTTCATGTCAGACGGTCCATCCTGGCCCTCGGCATAGCGTGAGCCGATCTCGAAGATCGCCTTCGGATTGCCGCTCTCGGCTGCCTCACGTAACGGCGCCGGGCCGGAATCAGCCGGGACCGGCATCATCGCGGCGGGCGCAGCTGCGCCGCCGTCATGCGGGATGGCAGCGACCTCCTCATGCTCGTGGGTCGCCGTATCGGCCCGATCTTCGGCGGGCACCGTATCCGCCGGCGAAGGAATGCTTGCGACCTCCGCGGAGGCAATCCGCGGTGGGTTTGCGTCGTCCGAAGCCTTCGGGAGAGCAGTGCCCGCGGGCGAAAGGTGATTCGACGCGGCGGCTGTTGTCGCTTGCGCGGGGATCGCGGCTTCGGCGTCGCCGTTGCTGCCCGTATCAGACGTGGCCGGCGCCGGGGCAGTCGCTGCCGCCGGCCCGTTCTTCCCGGACACGGAAGCGTCTACGTTCATCGCGATGTCGGAAGCCTTCGCCGGCAGCGGCGTGATCGGCGACATGGCGGCTTCTCGCTTAACCGGATCCGGCTTCGCGGCCGCCTCGGCCTTCGGCGCGGTTGCAGCAGGCGGAACCGCCGAAGAAGCTTTCGCAACGCTCGCCTTCTGGGTAACGGTCTTGTGGCCGCCATCATGCAAAAGGGCCTTGCCGAGCTGCGTGCCGGCCACGCCGACAACAACAATGCCAGCCGCCAGAAGCACGATCTTCGTGTTCGAGCGAAGCATCCGTTTCAGGCTGAAACCGCCGGAGGAGCCCTTCGGCTCGGATTTCTTCTTCAGGACCTCCGCCTCGGCCGCAGCCGCCTGCGCGGCGCGACGGGCCGCCGCGATGAAGTCCGATTTCGCCGCTTCGGCATCGCGGGCGCGGCCTTCATCGCCGCGCTCGTCGCGGACCCGACGCATGATCGCGTTCAGGTCCGGCGCGCCCGAACCCGGTTCAAGGGGGCGGTTGGCGAGCTTCGGATCGAGGGGCGCATCAAGGCCGGGTTCCGGCATCGCCTCGCCGGACGGCTCAGGCTCGGCCGACGGCTCGCGCCGCTCCTCGGCCGCATCCTGTCCGTCCTTTTTCCTGCGTAACAGCACCTTGGACAATTTGCCGAGCCTGGATTTCTTCGGCGCCGCGCTCGATTTCTCTTCGGCCGTGTCGCTGCTGCTCAGCGCCGCCATGGCGGCGGCGGCCGCCGCCTCGGCGGGGGAGCGCTTCGGATCGCGGACTGCATCGCCCTTCGGCATCGCGCCGGCCACGCCCAGGGGCGCCTCCGCTGGCGGTCGCGCCGCATGTTCCAAAGGCGCCTGTGCGAGCGGCTCCGCGTTCTCCATGTCGAGCGAAGGAGCCTCGGCAAACTCAAGCTTGCGAGCCGTCGCCGCCTTCCCCGTCGATCGAGGGGCAGCGGACAACCCGGAAGAAGACGCACCGCCCTCCAGAGCACCGAGCCGATCGACGATCTGCAACAATGTGTCGTGGATGGCCTCGAATGTCCGGGTGTTGCGGTCGTCCGAGCGGCGGGCCAGTTTCTCCAGCGATTGAAGCTCTTCGGCCAGGCCGCTCAGGACCGCGACGTCGCCTTCCGGCAGGCCTTGGGAGCGGACCGCCTGCTCGGCGGCCTCACGGGCCGCGACGATGATCGCTTCGCGGCTTTCGTTCACCGAGCGCTCGATCATGGCAAGGCGCGGGCCGATATCGTCGAATTCCGGCAACGGCCTTCCCGGCTGCCGAAGGCTCCCGGTCAGGCCGGCTACCTCCGGTTCCACGCCGCCACGGCGCTCGATGGCGTTCTCGAGATCGGAAAATCGCTTGTTGAGCGCATCCACGATCGCCGCGTCGGTCGAGAGCGCGTCCTGGTTGTAGCGTTCCAGCCTCTCCTCCAGATCGCGGAAGAGTGCGACGCTCTGCTCGCGCGCGGTTTCGTGGCGCTGTTCGAGCGCCCGGGTCAGCGTCTCGAAGCGCCGCTCCATGCCCTCGAGGATGGCATTTGGGCTGACGGCCGGAGAACCGCCTTCCAGCTTTTCGACGATGAGGTCGATCTGGCGGGACAGGCGATCGACGGTCGCCTCCGGCAGTTCGGCGCGGCCGGCGATGTCCTCGACACGTGCCGAAAGCGCGGAAAGCTGCTTCATCACCGCTTCGGTCGGCCTGTCCTCGACCAGTTCCTCGAGCTGACGCGAAAGGGAGGTGATACGCGCCTCGATCCGTTCCAGATGGCCGCTGTCGGCACCGGGCGCTGGCTGCGCCGAGGAGGCGACGATAGCGCGGGAAATCTCGTCGAGACGCTCCTCGATCGCCTCGAAGGTGGTGGCGCCGGGCATCTCCTTCTGGCGGGCAAGCTGTTCCACAGCGGCGGCGAGCGTCCTCACCTTGTCTTCGAGCGAGGAGATCGACAGCGAATCCGGCAGGCCCGCAACCGCGGCGTGGATCTGTTCGAGCCGATCCGCGATCCCGGAGATCATGTGTTCGTCGGCGGTTGGCGGATTGGGGTCCATAGCGCGACGACCCACGCCGGCATGATGCGAAAAAACGGGATGGAGTTCACGCGCACCGCCCGTATCGGAAGCGCCCTCCAGCCGGCTGCGCAATTCCTCGCGCAACGTATTCAGCTCCGACGCGATCCGGCTCATCGAGGCGACACCGCTCTCGCGGGCCCGGCTGCGTTCGAAATCGCTCGATAGCCGCCGCGCGCGCTGCGCTTCGTCGCCCTCCTGCCCACTTTCGGGCTGCGGCAAGTCGCGGCCGAAGCGTTCGTCCAGACTGGCCAGCGAACGGTTCAGATCCTCCAGCGTCGCATGTTCCCGACGCGGCCTGCCTACGTTCAGGGATTCGATGTAAGAGCGCTTGGTATTCATCGACGCGTGCTCGCCAATTCCCCGCCGGCCATGGGTCGGCTCTTCTGATCGCCTGGGGGAACGGTCTTGATCTCGCGGACGGCGATGCGCGAAATCGTCTCTCGTGATGCGTCCATTCCCTCGCTCGAGATGCCGTGAACGCAAAACAGAATAAGCACGGGATTCCGATGTGCGCACCATTCGCCGAACGTGGTAAACAAGCCGTTAAGCAAGCTTACCGTGCAGAAACAAAGATTGCGGGATCGTAAACCGGCGAAGGAATGCCGCAGGCGAGCTCCCTTGAAATGTTGCAGTGCAGCATTTATATCATGTGACAGAGATGGCCGGCCGCATGTTTTCGCCGAGCCCAGAGCATCAACCAACCTCATCGTCAGCGGAAGCCCGCCCCTGTGGCTTCCGGTTTTGTTTCGGGCCCGACCCGGAACGGCCAATCCAGGGATTTTGAACGATCATGACCGAAACGACCCATGCCGCCGCCCGCGCGGCCTCGAAATCCGATGTCGAAGAATTCACGCGCATCGGCGAAATGGCGAAAAGCTTCGACGTCACGCTGCGCGCGCTGCGTTTCTACGAGGATCGCGGCCTTATCCATCCGCGCCGCGAGGGAACGACGCGGCTCTATTCCCATCGCGACCGGGCACGGCTGAAGCTGATCCTTCTCGGCCGACGGGTCGGATTCTCGCTGCGCGAGGTCAAGCAGATGATGGATCTCTACGATCCGAAGGGATCGAACACGCGGCAACTCAAACTGGTGCTGGAAAAGTCGCAGCGCCAGCTCGGTCGGCTCGAGACGCGCCGCGCCGCCCTCGATGAGGCAATAGGCGAACTCAAGGACATCATGGAGAACGCCCGCGGCCGGCTCGAAGCCGTGCAGCCGCTGCGCCGCGCTGGCTGATCCACCCCGCCTACCTACCTGACTTCCACTCGATCGAGGCCTGTCCGTCGACGCGATGGCGGCATGATTTCCGGCGACGATTAATTGACGCTTCCGTAAACGTCAATTATTGGTCTTGACTCTTTCATCCGGGCTCTTGGGTTCGTACCTTCATGGGCCTATGTCTGGGCAAGACAAGGGAGAGATCGCATGCCGACTTACCGGGCGCCGGTCGCGGACACGCTTTTCGTCCTGAAGGACGTATTGGGCTACGAGCGCTACAATAATCTGCCCGGTTTTTCCGATGCCACACCCGATGTGCTGGAGGCGATCCTCGCAGAAGGCGCCAGGCTCGCCGAAGAGGTGATGCAGCCCTTGAACCGCGTCGGCGACATTGAAGGCTGCGAGCGCCACGATGACGGCTCCGTCACCGTGCCCGGAGCTTTCAAGGACGCCTACCTGGAATATTGCGCTGGCGGCTGGATGGGGCTTTCCGCGCCCGCCGAGTATGGCGGCCAGGGCCTGCCCTATTCGATCCACACCGCGATCGGCGAATATCTCTCCTCCGCCAACATGGCGCTGATGATGTATCCGGGCCTGACGCAGGGCGCGATCGCCGCCATTCTCACCCACGGCTCGGACGATCAGAAGAAAAAATACCTGCCGAAGATGATTGAGGGCATCTGGACCGGCACCATGAACCTCACCGAGCCGCATTGCGGCACCGATCTCGGCCTGCTCCGCACAAAGGCCGTGCCGGCCGGCGACGGCAGTTACAGGATTTCAGGCCAGAAGATCTTCATCTCGGCCGGCGAACACGATCTTTCCGAAAACATCATCCATCTGGTGCTGGCGCGCATCGAAGGCGCACCTGAGGGCACGAAGGGCATTTCGCTCTTCATCGTGCCGAAATTCCTCCCCGATGCGGACGGCAAGCCGGGCGAACGCAACAAGCTCTCCTGCGGCTCCATCGAGGAGAAAATGGGCATCCACGGCAACGCCACCTGCGTGATGAACTATGACGAGGCGACCGGCTTCCTGATCGGACCCGAGAATGGCGGTCTGCGTGCCATGTTCACCATGATGAACGAGGCGCGGCTCGGTGTCGGCATGCAAGGGCAGGCGATCGGCGAGGTCGCCTATCAGAACGCGGCGATCTATGCACGTGAGCGCCTGCAAGGCCGCTCGCTGACCGGGCCCAAGGAGCCCGGCAAGAAAGCGGACCCCATCATCGTGCATCCGGACATCCGCCGGGCGCTGATGACCATGCGCGCCTTCAACGAGGGCGGCCGTGCGCTCATCCTCGCCACCGCGCTGCGCTCCGACATTGCCCACCGCTCGGCCGACCAGAAGGAGAAGCAAGAGGCCGAAGACTGGCTCGGCCTGATGACGCCGATTATCAAAGGTGTGTTGACCGACAAGGGTTTCGAGCACGCGGTGGCGGCGCAGCAGGTCTATGGCGGGCACGGCTATATCGAGGAACACGGCATGAGCCAGTTCGTGCGCGACGGCCGCATCGCCATGATCTACGAGGGCGCCAATGGCATCCAGGCGCTCGACCTCGTCGGCCGCAAGCTGGCGCTGAACGGGGGCCGGGCCATCCAGGCCTTCTTCAAGGAAGTCGGCGATTTCTGTGAAGAGCATCGAGCCGACGAGAAGATGGCGCCCTTCACCAAGGCGCTGAAGAAGGGGCTGAACGACCTCTACACCGCCACCATGTGGCTGATGCAGAACGGCATGAAGAACCCCGACGACGCAGGCGCGGCCTCGACCGACTATCTCCATCTTTCCGGGTTGGTGGCGCTCGGCTACATGTGGGGCCGGATGGTGAAGGTCGCGCAAGACAAGCTTGCGGATGGGGGCGAGGCGAAGGATTTCCACGAAAACAAGATCACGACCGGCCGCTATTTCATGGAGCGCGTCATGCCGGAGACTTCGGCGCATCTGGCGCGCCTGTCTTCGGGCTCCGCGACCATGATGGCGTTGCCGGCGGAAGCGTTTTGAGAGATGAGCGTTCGGGCCGCTGAACTCCTCGCCATGCCGCAACCGGCATGGAAGACCGAGGACGTCGCCATGCTGCAGGACATGGCCGAAAAGTTCCTCGAAACGGAAATCCTGCCCGAATACGACCGCTACGAGAAGAACGAGATCGTCGAGCGCCCGGCCTGGGAAAAGGCGGGCTCGGCCGGGCTGCTTTGTGCCTCCATGCCGGAGGAATATGGAGGCGCCGGCGGCACTTACGCGCATGAGAGCGCGATTGCCGAAGCGATCGGTCATGTCGGCGTCGACGGGTTCGGTATCGCGCTGCACAACGCCATCGTCGCGCCCTATATCCTGCATTACGGCTCGGAGGAGCAGAAGAAGAATTGGCTGCCGAGGATGGCGACGGGCGAGTTGATCGGCGCCATCGCCATGACCGAGCCCGCAGCGGGCTCCGACCTCCAGGGCGTCAAGACGCGGGCCGAGCGCGACGGCAACCAGTACCGCATCAACGGCTCCAAGACATTCATCACCAACGGCCAGAACGCCAACTTGATCATCGTCGTCACCAAGACCGATCCGTCGGCAGGCGCCAAGGGCACGTCGCTGATCGTCGTGGAGACCGGCGAAGTGGAAGGTTTTCAGCGCGGCCGCAATCTCGACAAGATCGGACTGAAGGCCAACGACACGTCCGAACTCTTCTTCAACGATGTCCGCGTGCCGACCGCCAATTTGCTCGGCCATGAGGAGGGGCAGGGTTTCGTCCAGCTCATGCAGCAGCTTCCGCAGGAACGGCTCCTGATCGGGGCGCAGGCGATCGCCATGATCGAGCGCGCGCTTGCCGTCACCCTCGCCTATGTCAAGGAGCGCAAGGCCTTCGGCAAGGCGATCCTCGACTTCCAGAACACCCAGTTCAAGCTCGCCGAGCTGAAGACCGAGGCGACGGTCGGCCGCACCTTCTACAATGACTGCGTCTCGCACCATCTGGATGGCGGGCTCGACGCCGTCACCGCCTCGATGTGCAAGCTGTGGCTCACCGATCTCCAGTGCAAGGTCGTCGACGAATGCCTTCAACTCTTCGGCGGCTACGGCTACATGAACGAGTACCCGATCGCCCGCATGTTCCGTGACGCGCGGGTGCAGCGCATCTATGGCGGCACCAACGAAGTGATGAAGCTTCTGATCGCGCGCAGCCTATAATCGAACCGCAAGGAGACAGAACCGGCAATGCCTGAATTCACCCTCTACGGCTTTTCCGAATCCGGCAATTCCTACAAGCCTGCGCTGATGCTGGAACTGTGCAAGGCCGATTGGGAAATCGAGCGCGTCGCCTATTTCTCCGGCGAGACCCGCTCGCCCGAATACCGCGACATGAATGTCATGGGAGAGGCGCCGGTTCTCGTCCATCACCGCGAGGAGGGCGACCTGACGCTCTCGCAGTCCGGCGTGATCCTAACCCATCTCGCCAAGCGCTTTCGGAAATTCAACCCAAGGACGGAAGAGGAGGAACGCGAAGTGCTGCGCTGGATCCTCTTCGACAACCACAAGCTGACCAGCTATACGGCGACGCTGCGCTTCTTCCGCACGCTGGCGAACCAGCCGGACGACCCGGCCGTCCCCTTCCTGGAAGGCCGCGCCCTTGGCGCCTACAAGGTGCTCGACGCGCATCTCAAGGACCGCGACTGGGTGGCTGCGGACCGGCCGACCATCGCCGACATTTCGCTCTGCTCCTATCTTTTCTGGCCGCGCGAGATCGGCGTCGATTGGAACGACTATCCCAACATCCGCGACTGGCTCGACCGGATCAAGCTCCTGCCCGGCTGGAAGATGCCGGAGACACTGATGCCGTCCGGGCGGGATGCGGAGATCGCCACCGCCTGAGCGGCGGCAAAGGCAAAGGAGCAACACGATGGCAGATGCTTATGTCTATGACGCGATCCGAACCCCGCGCGGGCGCGGCAAGAAGGACGGCTCGCTGCACGAGGTCCCCGCGGTGCGGCTTGCGGCGAAGGCGCTGGAGGCGATCCGCGACCGCAACGGGCTCGACACGGCCACGGTAGACGACATCATCTTCGGCTGCGTCGATCCGGTCGGCGAAGCGGGCTCGGTGATCCCGCGCGCGGCGGCCTTCGAGGCGGGCTACGACTTCAAGGCGCCGGGCATGCAGATCTCGCGCTTCTGCGCCTCGGGGCTCGACGCCATCAATCTCGGCGCCGCCAAGATCTCGGCCGGCGACGATATCGTCATCGCCGGCGGCGTCGAATCCATGTCACGCGTCGGCATGGGCATGTCGGGCGGCGCCTGGTTCATGGACCCTTCGGTCGGCATCCCCTCCTATTTCGTACCGCAGGGCATCTCGGCCGATCTGATCGCCACCAAATACGGCTTCTCCCGCGACGATGTCGACGCCTACGCGGTCGAAAGCCAGAAGCGCGCCGCACATGCCTGGGAGAAGGGCTGGTTCAAAAATTCTGTAGTCGAGATCGCCGACCAGAACGGGCTGACCATCCTCGACCATGACGAGCATATGCGGCCCTCGACCGACATGCAGGCGCTCGCCTCGCTCAACCCCTCCTTCACGATGGTCGGCGAGATGGGCGGGTTCGATGCGGTCGCGGTCGACCGCTATCCCGAGGTCGAGAAAATCGACCACGTCCACCACGCTGGCAATTCGTCTGGCATCGTCGACGGCGCGGCGGCGGTGCTGCTCGGGTCGAAAAAGGGCGGCAAGTCGCTGGGGCTGAAGCCTCGCGCCCGCATCCGTGCTATGGCCAATATCGGCTCGGAGCCTTCCATCATGCTGACCGGCCCGGTGGACGTGACGGAAAAGCTCCTGAAGCGCGCGAAGATGAAGCTCTCGGACATCGATCTCTTCGAACTGAACGAGGCGTTCGCCTCGGTCGTGCTGCGCTATATGCAGGCCTTCGACATCCCGCATGACCGGATCAACGTCAATGGGGGCGCCATCGCCATGGGCCATCCGCTGGGCGCGACCGGCGCGATGATCTTCGGCACCGTGCTCGACGAACTGGAAAGGCGCGACCTCAACACCGCGCTCGTAACGCTTTGCATCGGCGCCGGTATGGGCACGGCGACTATCATCGAGCGAGTGTAACCAAGAATGGCCCTCGCGCCAGGCAAGGCGGCCCTGATCCTGATCGACGTGCAGCAGGCATTCGTCGAGCGGGAAATGGCGGGTGAGCGTCGCAACAACCCACAGGCGCTTGCCAATATCGGCCGCCTGCTCACCGCTTTTCGCGATCGCGATATGGCGATCTTCCATATCCGCCACGCCTCGACCGAACCGGATTCCCGGCTCAGGCCGGATCGCGGCGGCTACCGGCCGATCGCTGAAGCGCACGAGGCGGGGGGCGAGCCGGTTCTGGTCAAGAAGGTCAATTCGGCCTTCATCGGCACGGACCTCGAAAAGAGGCTACGTGAGGCCGGCCATGAGACGCTGGTGATCGCCGGCATCACCACCAATCACTGCGTCGAGACGACCACGCGGATGGCCGGGAATCTCGGTTTCGACGCAAGGCTCGTTGCCGACGCCTGCTATACGTTCGACCGCATAGGTTTCGACGGCCGCGCCGAGAGCGCCGAAGCCATCCACCTTATGACCTTGTCCAATCTCAACGGCGAATTCGCCACGATCGAAACCACCGACGCCGTGCTGGCAAGGCTTGCCAACCGCGCGGCCGCCTGAGGAGTTCCCGATGACCTACACCAATTTCGCGATAGAGACGGATGCGGACGGGATTGCGCTCGTCACCTGGGACATGCCGGACAAGTCGATGAACGTCTTCACCGAGGAAGTCATCGAGGAACTTGGCAAGATCGTCGATCAGGTGACGACGGATGCTGCCGTCAAGGGCGTAGTCATCACCTCGGGCAAGGAGAGCTTTTCCGGCGGCGCGGATCTCACCATGCTCCAGCGTATGCTCGGCCAGTTCCATGCGGAGGAGGCGAAAGACCACAAGAAGGCTACCACCCTCCTCTTCGAACATGCCGGTCGCATGTCGCAGCTCTTCCGCAAAATCGAGACTTCCGGCAAGCCGTGGGTCTCCGCCATCAACGGCACCTGCATGGGCGGCGCCTTCGAGCTTTCGCTTGCCTGCCATGGCCGGGTGGCCGCGGATTCGGAGAGCGTGAGGATGGCGCTGCCGGAGATCAAGGTCGGCCTCTTCCCCGGCGCGGGGGGCACACAGCGCGTGCCGCGTCTCGCCAATACGCAGGAAGCGCTGCAGATGCTAACCTCGGGCCAGACGCTGTCGCCGAAGAAGGCGAAGGCGATGAATCTCATCCACGATATTGTAGAGCCGGGCAAGCTCATCGACGCGGCGCAGGCGATGATCGCCGCCGGGCTGAAACCGGTCGCCCCATGGGACGAGAAGGGCTTTAAGCTGCCAGGCGGACCGGTCTATTCGGCGGCGGGCGCCAATCTTTGGCCGCCAGCCATCGCCATCCTGCGCCGCGAGACGCACGGCAACTACCCGGCCGCCGCCGCGATCTTGAAATGCGTCTATGAGGGGCTTCTGGTGCCCTTCGACACCGCGCTCTGCATCGAGCAGCGCTATTTCACCGAAATATTGAAGACGACCGAGGCGACGATGATGATCCGCTCGCTCTTCGTCTCGCTTCAGGAACTGAACAAGGGCGCGCGCCGCCCGGCCGACGTGCCGACGACGAAGTTCAAAAAGATCGGCGTGCTCGGCGCCGGCTTCATGGGCGCCGGCATCGCCTATGTGACGGCGAAGGCCGGTATCCCGGTCGTGCTGCTCGACCGCGACATGCCGTCAGCCGAAAAGGGCAAGGCGCATTCGGCGGGGCTGATGGACGGGCTCATCAAGAAGGGCCGCGCCACCGAAGATGAGAAGGAAAAGCTCCTCTCGCTCATCACGCCGACGATGGACTATGCCGATATCGACGGCGCCGACCTCGTCATTGAAGCGGTGTTTGAGGATTCGGAAGTGAAAAAGGGCGCGACCGAGAAGGCGGAAGCGGTGCTCAAACCCGCCGCGATCTTCGCCTCCAACACCTCCACCATCCCGATCACCGGGCTGGCGAAGAATTCGGTCCGGCCGAAGAATTTCATTGGCATCCATTTCTTCTCGCCGGTCGACCGCATGATGCTGGTCGAGATCATCCTCGGCAAGAAGACGGGCGAGAAAGCGCTGGCGACGGCCATCGACTATGTGCGAGCCATCAAGAAGACGCCGATCGTCGTCAACGATACGCGCGGCTTCTACGTCAATCGCTGCGTGCTGCGCTACATGTCGGAAGCCTTCAAGATGGTGATCGAGGGCGTGCCGGCGGCAATGATCGAGAATGCCGCCAAGCTCGCCGGCATGCCGGTCGGGCCGCTGGCGCTGACCGACGAGACGGCGATCGACCTCGCCCAGAAGATCATGAAGCAGACGATCCGCGACCTCGGCGAGAAGGCCGTCGATCCGGAACAGTTGAAGCTCATCAACACCATGGTCGACAAGCATGGCCGCTTCGGTCGCAAGAATGGCAAGGGCTTTTACGATTATCCGCCGAAGCCGGCGAAGAAGAGCCTCTGGCCGGGGCTGAAGGACCTCTACAAGCAGCACAATCCAGACAAGATAGACGTCGAGGAACTGAAGGAGCGTTTCCTGGCAGTGATTGCGCTCGAGGCCGCGCGCGTCATGGAGGAACGCATCGTTACCGATCCGCGCGAGGCGGATGTCGGCTCGATCCTCGCCTTCGGCTTCGCGCCTTACACGGGCGGCGCGCTCTCCTACATCGACGGCATGGGGATGGATAGATTCCTCAAGCTCGCCAGGCACTTGCAGAAGAAATACGGTAAGGAGTTCAAGGCGCCGAAGCTTCTGGCCGATATGGCCAAAAAGGGCGAGACCTTCTACGACCGCTTCGATCCGTATCGCAAAAGGGAAGCGAAGAAGGCGGCCTGATCACGCATGTATGTCTGGGCGAGACTGGCGCGCATGGCGGCCACGACGGGCCGCCGCGGGCCGTATCGGCTCGGCGGGGAAAGCCGTCTTTCCTTCCGCTGCCTGCCGAGCGATATCGACCGCAACATCCATCTGAACAATGCTCGCTACATGATGCTGGCCGATGTCGGCCGCATCGACATCTTCCTGCGCAGCGGCATCTATCGTCTCTGCCGCGAGCGCGGCTGGGCGCCGATGATGGGCGGGCTGCAGGCCGCCTATGTGCGCGAGATCAAGCTGTGGCAGCGGTTCGAGGTCGTCACCACGATCGAGACATGGGAAGGCGGAGAGATGATCGGCCGACACCGCTTTCTGCTGGAAGACGGGCGCACGGCCGCGATCGTACTCACCACGGTCGGCATCTATGATTTGAAGGTCCGGCGCTTCGTGCCGATCGCCGAAATGTTCGGCCTTCTCGGCCAGCAAGGGACGCCGCGCCCGCTCGATCCGGCGGAGGCCGCCTTTCTCGCCTCGCATCGGAATTTGCGCATGTCGGTCAAGTCGCCGGAAGCCGCTTCCTGAGGCCGTTGTTCTGGACAAAATCCAGCCCTGCCGGTAGAAGCGGGGCAAAGGTATTTTTTCCTGTATGGGAAGGGAGCACCTCCATGCTCTCGCATGAACGTGTCTGGGCCGCGATAGACGCGCTTGCGGCGCGCTACTCGCTTTCCGCCTCGGGGCTGGCGCGGCGCGCCGGTCTCGATTCCACTGCCTTCAACAGGTCGAAGCGCATGTCTGCCGACGGCCGACCGCGCTGGCCATCGACCGAATCGCTCGCCAAGATCATCGAGGCTACGGGTTCCACACTCGACGAACTCTTCG
The DNA here is from genome assembly GCF_031656215.1 of Mesorhizobium koreense. Classification (NCBI taxonomy): domain Bacteria; kingdom Pseudomonadati; phylum Pseudomonadota; class Alphaproteobacteria; order Hyphomicrobiales; family Phyllobacteriaceae; genus Mesorhizobium; species Mesorhizobium koreense. The sequence continues at coordinate 4,965,661 of NZ_CP134228.1, forward strand.
CGCTGATCGAAGGGAAGCCGGCCGCCGACAATGACGCGCTGCCGAGACAGGTATCGCCGGTGCCGCTGGTCGGCTTCGCGCAGGCCGGTGCAGGCGGTTTCTTCGACGACGCCGGTTTTCCGGCCGGCGAGGGCTGGGACCTGATCGAGCTTCCCGGCCGCGCGCCGGAGGGCACCTACGCGCTCGGCATACAGGGCGATTCCATGCTGCCGCTTTACCGGCACGGCGACATACTGATCGTCGATCCGAACGCGCCCGTCCATCGCGGCGACCGGGTGGTGGTCAAGACGGCCGGCGGCGAGGTGATGGCCAAGGTGCTGGAGAAACAGACGACCAAGGCTATCGCTCTTCTCTCGCTCAATCCCGAGCACGAGAACCGCACGATCCCCATGACCGAGGTCGAGTGGGTCGCGCGGGTCATCTGGGCGAGCCAGTAAGCCGGCGCGTTGTCCGTCCTCAAGCGCACCGCGCTCGTTCTTGTCGGCATCGCGCTGGTGGCGGCACTGTGGATCGGCGGGCAATCCCTAATCAGGCGGCAGGGCTCGGACGCGGAAGCGCCCCGACGGAATACCGCTCCGCCGGAGGAAACACAGGTAACTAAGCTTCCCTCCGAAAAACCTCGCCGAAGCCAGGGGACAGAGGCCGCGCAAATCCGCCGGGTCGCGCCCGGCAGCATCGCCGAACCGGACATCACCGGACCGCTGGAACGTATCGCTCCGAGGGATCCGCTCACCGCAGCCACCAAGCCGCTGAAGCGCGAGCCCTTCGGGCCGCCCGTGCCGCAAGGCACGCTGCTCTATCGCCCTGTCGCGGCGGCGGCCGGCGAGATCAAAGCCGACGGCCATGACGTCCGCCTTGCGGGCATAGAAGTGACGCCGGCCGACCGGACCTGCAAGGACGACAACGGCAAGAAGTGGCCCTGCGGCACCATGGCGCGAACCGCCTTTCGGGCCTGGATACGCGGCCGCGCCGCCTCCTGCGACGTGCCTTCGCACGCCGGCGAAATCACCACGCAATGCACGCTTGACGGTGAGAACATGGCGCTATGGCTTGTCCGCAACGGCTGGGCGGAAAGCGCCGACGGCCAATATGACGAGGCCGAGGCAATGGCCCGGAAGGAAAAGAAAGGACTGTTCGGCCCCTCGCCGCTCGGCGCGGCGGAAGAATAGGCCCCCGCCTATATCCTGTGCCGCCTGTGCACCGATGGCGGGCGACCCAGCAATGACAGGGTCATTTCCCGGCGCGGCCGCTCGGCCACGAGCTTGCCTCTGGCGATGACGCAAAGCCGCTCGGCGCGCAGCCTGATCGCCTCGATCGGATTGCCGGCGTCGAGCACGACGAGGCTGGCGCGCTTGCCGACGGCGAGGCCGTAATCCTCCAACCCCATGATGGCGGCACTCTCGGTCGTCACCATGTCGAAGCATCTGCGCATGTCGGCGGGGCTCGTCATCTGCGCCACATGCAGCCCCATGAAGGCGACGTCGAGCATGTCGGCGGTGCCGAGCGAATACCAGGGATCGAGCACGCAGTCCTGACCGAACCCGACGCGGATGCCGGCCTTCAGCATTTCCGGCACGCGCGTCATGCCGCGCCTTTTCGGATAAGTGTCGTGGCGCCCCTGCAGCACGATGTTGATGAGCGGATTGGGGATCGCCGCCATGCCGGATTCGGCAATCAGCGGCAGGAGTTTCGAGACATAGTAGTTGTCCATCGAATGCATGGAGGTCAGGTGCGAGCCGACCACCCTGCCCGCCAACCCGAGCCTCTGCGTCTCAAAGGCAAGCTGCTCGACGTGGCGCGACAACGGATCGTCGGTCTCGTCGCAATGCATGTCCACCATCAGGCCGCGTTGGGCGGCTATCTCGCAAAGCTCCGTCACCGAGCGACGGCCATCCTCCATGGTGCGCTCGAAATGCGGGATGCCGCCGACGACATCAACGCCTAGGTCGAGCGCGCGCAGCGTGTTCGCCTTCGCGTTGGCGCTCCGGTAAAAGCCGTCCTGCGGAAAGGCAACGAGTTGCAGGTCGACATAGGGCGCGACCTCTTTTTTCACCTCCAGAAGCGCCTCCACCGCTAAAAGCCGGTCGTCGCAGACGTCGACATGGGTGCGGATGGCGAGCAGGCCCATGGAGACGGCCCAGTCGCAATAGCGGAGCGCCCTTTCCTTCACTGCCTCGTGCGTCAGGAGCGGCTTCAACTCGCCCCAAAGCGCGATGCCTTCCAGAAGCGTGCCCGACGCGTTGATGCGCGGAATGCCATAGGAAAGCGTAGCGTCCATATGGAAATGCGGATCGACGAAGGGTGGCGAGACAAGATTACCCGCCGCTTCGACGATCTGTCCGGCGTCACTTTCAAGCCTGGATTCGATGGCGGCGATCCACCCGCCGGAAATGCCTATATCGGCGATCGTGCCGTCGGGCAGAATGCCCTGTCTCAACAGAATGTCGAAGGCCATGCGGTGCGGGAACCTGTTGGAGGAAGTTTTACTCTAGCGGGCCGTTAAGGAAGCTGACAAGCGTTTGGCCGCCCCCTCTCCGGTTTCGCTTCGCTCCCATGAAGAGAAGCAAGGAAAGGTAGAGCTACGCCGTCGCGCCTTCCACGATCTCATAGCCGGTATCGATAATGGTCGGCTCGGGAGGACGCAGGGGCGTTTCGAGGATATGGGTCGCAGCGATCCGGCCGATCGTGTCCCGGCGCGAGCGGATAGTCGAAAGCGGCATCGGCAGGGACTGGCCGATCTCCAGAGCGTTGAAGCCGAAAAGCGCCAAATCCTCGCGCGGCCTGATGCCGGCGGCAAGACAGTGGAAGAAGCCGCCGACCGCCATGTCGTCGTTGGAGAAGACCACTACATCGAGCGCCGGTTCTCGCTCCAGCAGTTCGGCAAGGAGCCTCCTGCCGCCTTGCGTCGAGGTCGGGAATTCGGCGGCCGCCTCGGCAAACAGCGAAAGACCGGCCTCGGAAAGCCCGCGCATCATGCCCTCATAGCGGAGGGCCGCGCGCGGGTCGCGCGCCCGGTCGAGGCCGACATAGCCGAAGCGGCGGTAGCCGCGCGCGCAAAGGTGCCTGGCAGTGTCGTAACCGGCAGCACGGTGCGAAAAGCCCACGCCCAGATCGAGCGGGGCGGAATCGATGTCCATGATCTCGGCGACGCGGCCGTGGGCGCGAGCCAGCATCAGCCTTGTCGCCGCCGTATGGTTGACGCCGGAGACGATCATCGCCGCGGGCTGCCAGGCGAGCAGCGATGCGACAATGCGCTCCTCTTCCGCCTCGTCGTAATCGGTGACGCTGACCACCGGCTGATAGCCCGCCGGCGCCAGAACGGAATGGATTCCGCCGAGAACATCGGCGAAAACATTGTTGGTGAGCGAGGAAAGAACGACGCCGATCAGGTTCGAGCCGGCCGAGGCAAGGGTCCCGGCGATGCGGTTCGGCATATATCCCAGATGTGCGACGGCCGTCATGACACGCTCGCGCGTCTTAAGCGAGATCGGCCCCTTGTCGCGCAGTACGCGCGACACCGTTATCTCGCTGACGCCCGCGCGCTCCGCGACATCGGCCAGCGTGTAGTTTCTTCTTCGCCCGCCCGCGGACCGCCGGCGACTGTCAGGCGGCGCCCGCACGTTCGTTCTCGCGCAAATTCTGCACGTAGACGTTTATGATCAGCGCGAGCAGCAGGATGATGCCGCGGATCAGGATCTTCAGGAAGCTGTCGATGTTGATGTGGTCCAGACCGTTATTGAGCACACCGAGGATCAGAAGGCCGATGATGGTGTTGCCGATGCCGCCGCGTCCGCCAAACAGGCTGGTGCCGCCGACCACAACCGCGGCGATGGCGTCGAGCAGGTAGCCGTCGAACTCGTTCTGCTGGGCGCTGCCGAAATAAGCGACGCCGAGCATGCCCGCCACGCCGGAGCACACCGCGCCGATGACCATCACGGCGGCAAGGATAAGCTTGACGTTGACGCCGGAATATTCCGCCGCCTCGCGATTGCCGCCGACCATGAAGACATAGCGCCCGAAGCGCGTATAGGTCAGCACGATATGACCGGCGGCCAGGAAGATGCACAGGACGATGACGATCCAGGGTATGCCGTGGAACGAGGCCGAGCCCAGTGTCGAGACCAGATCCGGCACAGCATAGGCGATCTGGCCGCGCACCAGGAGTGCGCAGATGCCGGCGGCGATCTGCATCATGGCGAGCGTCATGATGAAGGATGGGATGCCGATGACCGTCAGGCCGAAGGCGTTGATCAGCCCGAGTACCGCGCAGGAGGCGAGCGCGAGCATGATCGCAGCCCAGCCCGGGAGCGGTACGTTGGCGATGTTCACGTAGGATTCCTGCAACGTGAAATAGGCAACCACGATGCCGGCGGCGTTGGCGACGGCCGCAATGGAAAGGTCGATCTCCGCACACAGGATGACGAATGTCAGCCCGACGGCGATAATGCCGGAGACCGATATCTGTGTCATGATATTGGCGACGTTGTTCATCGAAAGGAAGGCGGGGCTCGCAATCGCGAAGAAGGCGACAAGCACGATCAGCGTCGCGAAAGGCGCGATGTTGCGCATCTGGTTGCGCACGAAGGCAAGCGCCTGGGAGCGACTGGTGCGATCGGCCTCGTCAACGGAAACGGTCATGGAGGGCCTCCTCACGCGGCTTCGAGAAGCCGGTCCTTGCTGATCTTTTCTCCGGCGAATTCCCGCACTATCCGCCCTTTCTTCATGACGAGGATACGGTCAGCGAGCGACAGCACCGTCTCCGGCTCCGTCGAGACGACCAGGATACCCATCCCCTCGTCGCGCAATTTGCGCACGATCTTCACTACGTCCTCCTTGGCGCCGACATCCATGCCGCGCGTCGGCTCGGCCAGCACCAGCACCTTCGGCGGCCATGTCAGCCATTTGGCGAGCGCCACCTTCTGCTGGTTTCCGCCCGACAGGTTCTGCAGCAGGACATTCACGCGTGGCGGCCGGATGGAAAGGGATTCGACATGCCTGTTGGCGATCCGCCGCTCCTCGGCCGGCTTGAGCCACAGGCGCGCGATGCGGCCAAGCACACTGATCGACACGTTCTTGTAGACCGGCTCGGAATAAAAAAGCATGGAGCGCCGGCTTTCCGGCACGAAGGCGATACCCGCTCGCCGCGCCTGGGCGGTGTTTCTCAACCTGAGCCTTTTGCCCTCCAGCGTGAGCGAGCCTGCCGCCGGCCTGATCTTGCCGAACAGCGTGCGCGCCAGTTCGAGCTGGCCACAGCCCATGAAGCCGTAGACGCCAAGCACCTCGCCGGCGCGCACGTCGAGCGACACGCCGGCGAAGGCGCGGCCGGCACCGAGATTGCTGGCCGAAAGCACTACCGGCGCATCGGGCTTGCTGTCGAGCGCGATGTCGTCGGTATAGCTCTCTTCCAGACCCTCATGGCCAGAACCGATCATGCGATCGATCAGCCAAGCCTTGTCGACCTTCGAAGCCTGTTCGGTGATCACGCGGCGGCCGTTGCGGAAAACCGTCACCGTATCGGAAATGGTTAGAATGTCGTCGAGGAAATGCGAGATGAAGACGATCGAGCGGCCGCTGGCGCGCACCTTGCGCACCACCTCGAACAAGCGCTCGACCTCAGGCGGCGAGAGCGCCGAGGTCGGCTCGTCGAGGATCACGATACGCGCGCCGGAGAAAAGCACGCGGGCAAGCTCGATCAACTGCTGCAGGCCGATCGCCAGCGAGCCCATGCGTATGCGCGGGTCGACGTCGATGCCGAGGCTGGCAAGCTGCTCGCGCGCGCCGGCGACCATGCCGCGCCAGTCGACGATGCCGCCTTTCGTCAATTGCTTGCCGAGATAGACATTCTCGGCGACGGTAAGGTCGGGGACGATGCTCAGTTCCTGGTGCACCATGCCGATGCCGGCATCGAGCGCATCGCGCGCCGAACGGAAATGCACCGGCTTGCCGTCGATCAGCATTTGTCCCTGATACTGGGCATAAACGCCGGCGATGATCTTCATCATGGTCGACTTGCCGGCACCGTTTTCGCCGACAAGGCCGTGCACCTCGCCGGCCTTCAGCACGAAATCGACATCGCGCAGCGCAGCAACGCCGCCGAAGGATTTCGAGATGGATCGCATCTCCAGGCGCGGCGGGGCTCCGTCGGCGGCTTTGTCAGCCTCAGCGTTCATCCTCGTTCAGCCATATCGCGGGGATGGGGGCCGGCTTTCGCCGGCCCGTTCGGAAACATCAGATCAGGAAGTGGTCTTCCATCCACTGCATGCCCGGAGCATTGGCCTTGGTGACCACCGGCCCGTCGGTGATGACGTTCTTCGGAATGCCATCACCCGTCTTCTCGCCCGCAACCGCCGCGACGCCGGCCACGATCGCGCCGCCATGGATGCGGCAGGAAGGATTGCGCACCGTCGCGTGCATGCGGCCGTCGGTGACCGCGGCCAGTGCCGGAGGCATGGCGTCGCAGCCGCCGATCTTGATGTCGGTGCGCTTATGGGCCTTCATGACGTTGTAGGCGGCGAGCGCCATGTCGTCATTGTGGAAATAGGCCGCGTCGATCTTCGGGTATTTGGTGAGGTAGGTTTCCCACAGGCGTGCGACCTTCGACACGTCCCAGTCGGCCGGCTGCTCTTCGAGAACCTTCACGTCGGGATATTTCTTGACGATCGAGTGGAAGCCACGCGCACGTCCCTGGGCGCCGGTGTGGCCGAGCGCGCCCTGGGTCATGATCACATTGCCCTTGCCGCCGATGGCGTCCATCAGTGCCTGCGTCACAGACGAACCCATGAATTCGTTGTCCGGCGCCAGGAAGGAATGGATGTTGATCTTGTCGAGCGGCGCGATCAGCGTATCCATGTCGATGACGGGGATGCCGGCGTCGATCATCTTCTGCACCGGCTGCGTGAGCGTGCCGATGCCGAAGGCCTGGATGGCGACGAAGTCCCATTTCTGGGAGGCCATGTTGTCGATCGCAGCGCGCTGCTTGACCGCGTCGAGTTCGCCGTCGAACCAGGTGACCTCTACATTGTAGAGCTTGCCCCAGAATTCGGCCGCCTGCTTGCCTTGCGCGCACCATGTCGCCTGCAGGCCGGCGTTGGAAAACGCCGCCTTCAGCGGCTTTTCGGAACGTCCGGTCGCCACAGCCGCGGCCATTGCCGGGCTGATGCCGAACCCGGCAAGCCCGCCGAGCAATGCGGCCGCGCCGCCTGCCGACGCCACCGTCATAAAATCGCGCCTGTTGGTTCTGATCCTGTCTGTCATGTCTTTCCTCCCTTGCGAGCCCGTAGACAAGGCGGGCCTTGCGAAAACTATGACAGCGGTATCAGCGACCCGCAAGGCACCTTATGACAGCGCAATCATTTTTTCCCGGCCGTTTACTCGGCCGCCGGTTTCCCGCTAAGAGATCGCGGATTTTCATTCGGGACCCGTCATGAACGACAAAGACACCGCCGAAACGGCCGAAGCGCAGGCCAGGCTTCTCTCCGCCGCGCTGCCCTACATGCAGCGCTACGAGAACAAGACGGTCGTGGTGAAATATGGCGGCCACGCCATGGGCGACAACGCGCTCGGCCGGGCCTTCGCGCGCGATATCGCACTTTTGAAACAGTCCGGCGTCAACCCGATCGTTGTCCATGGCGGCGGCCCGCAGATCGCGGCGATGCTCGCCAAGATGGGCATCGAATCCCGCTTCGAGGGGGGGCTGCGGGTCACCGACGAGAAGACGGTCGAGATCGTCGAGATGGTACTTGCCGGCTCGATCAACAAGGAGATCGTGGCGCTCATAAACGCCGAGGGCGAATGGGCGATCGGCCTCTGCGGCAAGGACGGCAACATGGTCTTCGCCGAAAAGGCGCACAAGACCGTGATCGATCCAGATTCCAATATCGAGCGGGTGCTCGATCTCGGCTTCGTCGGCGAGCCGGTCGAGGTCGACCGGACGCTGCTTGACCTCCTGGCGCGCTCGGAGATGATCCCGGTCCTCGCGCCGGTGGCGCCCGGCCGCGACGGCCACACCTACAACATCAACGCCGATACGTTCGCCGGCGCCATCGCCGGAGCGCTGAAGGCCACGCGCCTTCTCTTCCTGACCGACGTGCCGGGCGTGCTCGACAAGGATAAGAAGCTTATCGACGAATTGTCGGTGGCGCAGGCGAAGGCGCTCATCAGGGACGGCACCATCTCCGGCGGCATGATCCCCAAGGTCGAAACCTGCATCGAGGCGATCGAGCGCGGCGTGGAAGGCGTCGTCATCCTCAATGGCAAGCAGGCGCACGCGGTGCTGCTCGAACTCTTCACCAAGCACGGCGCCGGGACGCTGATCGTGCCGTAGGGCGACGACCACCAGTTACCCCAGCAAAAGCAGCAGCAGGATCCCCGCCACGATCAGCGCGCAGCCGGCAATCTCGGTGCGGTTGATGTGCTCCTTGAAGAAGAAGACTGACGAGGCGAAGGTGAAGATCAGCTCGATCTGCGCCAGCGCCTTGACGATCGCAGCCTGCTGCAGGGTCATGGCCATGAACCAGCCGAAGGAGGCGGTCGCGCCGACCACGCCGACGAAGAGCGAGGGCTTCCAGGCGCGGCCGATGCGGCCGAGTTCCGCCGGGTCGCGCAGCACCATCCACACCAGCATCAGCACCGTCTGCAGGAAGATGGTGAAAAGCAGCGTCACCGCAGCCTGCATCATGAAGTTCGGACCGCCGAGCGAGGTGGAGGCGGCGCGGTAGGCGACAGCGGCGACGCCGAAGAGCGTGCCCGACGCCAGCCCGATCAGCGCCGTGCGCTGCGCCAGCGAAGCGAAGATGTTCTTCCAACTCATCGTTGTGCGCGCGATGGAGATCAGCATGACGCCGAGCACGCTGACCGCGATCGACCCGATCACGCCGAGCGTCACCGTCTCGCCGAGGAAGATGAGCCCGAACAACGCCGCCTGTACCGGCTCGGTACGCGAATAAGCGGTGCCGACGGCGAAGTTGCGGAACGAGAAAAGGTGGATCAGCAGGAAAGTGGCGCCGATCTGGCTGAATGCGCCGAGCGCCATCCAGCCAAGGAAGACCGGCCCTGGATGCGGGAACGGATAGCCGGCCAGCCTGTTCAGCCCTAGCACGAAGAGTGCCGCCACCGGCAGGCCGAAGCCGAAGCGGACGAAGGTCGCGCCGGTCGTGCCCATCACGGATTTCAGGTGTTTCTGGCCCACCGATCGCAGATTCTGCAGGAAGGCGGCCGCGATGGTGATCGGTATCCACAGCTCCATGTCGCCCCCGAGAATTCGGGCGCGATTTAGACCGGCTGGGTGGAGCGGCGCAATATGCCAGATAGAAGGTCAATCGGACCGATGCTTTGGAATCGTATTGCAAGAGATGCTATATGACCAACTAACTGGTCAGGAACAATAATATGCAAACGGTCAATCTGGCGGACGCGAAGACCCGTCTCAGCGAATTAGTGAACAAAGCCGAAGCCGGCGAAACGGTATGTATTACTCGCCGGGGAAAGCTCGTCGCACAGATCGTCCCGGTTCCGAGCAAGCCCAGGCTAATCGACCTGGCCGCCCTGCAAGCGGCGTCGTCGGCGATCCGGCCGCAGCCTGAGAGCGCCGGAGATTTCATGCGGCGGATGCGGGACGACGAACGCTACTGATGTTCTATGTCGACACATCGGCCATAGTCTCCGTCTTGACCACTGAAGCGGCGATCAAAGGGTGCAACATTGGATAGCGGCGCAACGTGCCGGGAACGTGGCCATCAGCGAATGGACAATCACGGAATTTTCCACCGCCCTGTCCGTTAAACTACGAATGGGCCACCTCGACCCGGCCGAGCAGGAAGTGGCGCTCTCGGCCTTTCGAAAGAACGTGATCGACTCCTGCATCGTCTTGCCGATCAGCAGCGATCACTTTCACTCGGCCGCAAGGCTCGCGGACCGGCACCCGCTTGGCCTGCGCGCTGGAGATGCTCTACATTTGGCGATAGCTATTGAAAGCGATGCTACCTTGTGCACGCTGGACAAGCGACTATCGGAATCGGGCCAAGCGATCGGCGCCGAGACACTTTTACTTTAGCCTTGCGCCTACCCTGTGCCATAAGCGGGCCATGCAGAATCTCCCCGACGCCGCTCGCTTCGCTCATGTCACGGACTGGGTGTTCGACCTCGACAACACGCTCTATCCGCATCACACGAATCTCTTCGCGCAGATCGACGTGAAGATGACCGCCTATGTCGCGAACTTCCTGAAGCTGCCACTCGAGGAGGCGCGCAAGCTGCAGAAGGAGCTTTACCTTCAATACGGCACGACGCTGAAAGGGCTGATGGAACGGCACGGCATCGACGCCGACGAGTTCCTGCGCATCGTCCACGACATCGACTATTCGGGACTGAAGCCGAACCCGATCCTCGGCGAAGCCATCACCTCGCTGCCCGGCCGGAAATTCATCTTCACCAATGGCGACCGCGGCCACGCCGAGCGTACGGCCCGCGCGCTCGGCATCCTCGACCATTTCGACGACATCTTCGATATCGTTGCCGCGAAGCTGACGCCGAAGCCGGCACGAGAGACCTATGACACGTTCCTCGGTCTGCATGGCATCGCCTCGAGCAGCGCCGTCATGTTCGAGGACCTGCCGCGCAACCTCGTAGCGCCCAAGGCACTCGGCATGACAACCGTGCTGATCGTGCCACGCGACTTCCAGCCCACTTTCACCGAAACCTGGGAGAACGATCCGGAATTTACCGAAAGCGTCGATTTCGTCACCGACGACCTTGCCGGATTCCTCGGAAAGATAGCACCGGTGCGATAGAGCCGGGATCAGTCCATCTTCATATGGTCCGTGGAGTGGTCCATCGATTCGGGCGCGCCCTTGGCGTTGGCGGCCCCGACCGGCATATTGATCTCCACCTTGCCTGCCTTCTCGAATTCGAGCGTGACCGGGACCGTGTCGCCCTTACGGAAGGGCTTCTTCACATCCATGAACATCAGATGGAAGTGGCCGGGCGTCAGTTCGACCGTTTCCCCGGCTGGAATTTCGAGACCGCCCTCGACCGGCCGCATGACCATGACATTGTCCTTCATGACCATGGAATGGATTTCCGCATGGCCGGCATCCGGCGAGGAGATGGAGAGCAGCCTATCGGCGCTCTTCCCGTTGTTCGTGATGGAGAAATAGCCGCCGCCGACCGGCTGGCCGGGCAGCATGGCGCGGGTCCAGATCGAGCCGATTTCGATCTCGCCAACCGTGACCGTGTCGCCACCGGCCTTATCGGGCATGGTTTTCATCGCCGCGGCAAGCGTCGGCTGCTCGATGGCGCGCAGATAGGAATGAAGCGGAGGGGCAGGAGGATAAGCCCCCGCCGTCACGGCGGAAGCCGCGGTCAACGCCAGCGCCGCTGCAAGCTGAAGCGTATATCTGTGGATCGGATGCAAGGAATACTGGCGCATCGAACTCCCCTTCCTGTGGTCATGCAAGATAGCGGAGAGCCGGGCGGAAAGAAGGCGCCCGGATGCGGCATCACGGCGCGCGGCATCCCGGCACGTGACGCCGCGTCGCAGCCGGCCGTCATCGCCCCGCGTAGAAATCGGCGATGATCTTCCAGGCCGCGTCGGCGGTGTCGACGAAGGAGATGATGTCCTGGTCGCCAGGTGAAATGGTCCCCTGTTCGGCCAGGAAATCGAGGTTGATCGCCCTGTCCCAGAACTCCTTGCCGAACAGGATCACCGGCACCCGCTCCATGCGGCCGGTCTGGATCAGCGTCAGCGCCTCGAAGAATTCGTCCATCGTGCCGAAGCCTCCCGGAAAGACGGCGACGGCCTTGGCGCGCATCATGAAATGCATCTTGCGGATGGCGAAATAGTGGAAATTGAAGCAAAGTTCCGGAGTCACGTAGAGGTTTGGCGCCTGCTCGTGCGGCAGCACGATGTTGAGGCCGATCGACGGCGCGCCGACATCGGCCGCGCCCCGGTTTCCCGCCTCCATCACGCCCGGGCCACCGCCGGTCACCACGACATATTCGTGATAGCCGGAGCGTGCCGATTCCTTCGAGCAGAGCTGAGCGAAGCGGCGCGCCTCGGCATAGTAGCGGCTATTGGCCTCGAGGTTCTTCTTCTGCGTCTCGTTCTTGGCCGCCCAGGCGTCGGCTCCCGGCTCCGGCAGGCGCGCGCCGCCGAACAGGATCACCGTCGACTGGATGCCGCGCGCGGCAAGCGCCATCTCGGTCTTGAGCAGTTCGAGTTGCAGCCTGACCGCGCGCAGTTCGCGCCTCGTCAGGAAATCGTCGTCGGCATAGGCCAGCCGATAGGTCGGCGAACGCGTCTGCGGCGTATCCGGAACGCTGCGCGCAACGTGGAGATCCTCGTCCGAATGGGCGAGCGGCGTCCATCCGGACTTTTCCATGGGATTCATGATTTTACCCCGTACCCTTTTTCGTCCTGTCGGCGCCGTCCCGTGGCGCTCGCACAATTGACCCTCATCTGACCATGACATAGGGTCCGCGCGACTTCAGATCAGCTTAATGCCCGCGCCTTAACAGCGCGTAAGGGAGTGGACATGCCGACAGCCGACCTCGCCTCGCTGGAAGAAATCATCGACACGGCGTTCGAGGAGCGCGAGACCGTTTCCACCGCCACGCGCGGCGCTGTTCGCGATGCCGTGGAGACGGCGCTTTCGCTGCTCGACAGAGGCGAGGCGAGGGTGGCGGAACGCCGGGCGGACGGCACATGGCACGTCAACCAGTGGCTGAAGAAGGCCGTCCTTCTTTCCTTCCGCCTCAATCCTATGGAGGTTATCGGGAACGGACCGGGCGGCGCGGTCTGGTGGGACAAGGTGCCCTCGAAATTCGACGGCTGGAGCACCAACGAGTTCGAGAAGGCCGGCCTGCGCGCCGTACCCAACTGCATCGTGCGCCGCTCCGCCTACATCGCCAAAGGCGTGGTGCTCATGCCCTCCTTCGTCAATCTCGGCGCGTATGTCGGCGAGGGCACGATGGTCGACACATGGGCGACCGTCGGCTCCTGCGCGCAGATCGGCAAGAATGTGCATCTTTCGGGCGGGGTCGGCATCGGCGGCGTGCTGGAGCCGATGCAGGCGGGACCGACCATCATCGAGGACAATTGCTTTATCGGCGCGCGTTCCGAAGTGGTCGAAGGATGCATCGTGCGCGAGGGTTCGGTGCTCGGCATGGGCGTGTTCATCGGCAAGTCGACCAAGATCGTGGACCGCGCCACCGGCGAGGTCTTCTACGGCGAGGTGCCGCCCTACTCCGTGGTGGTCGCAGGCGCGCTTCCCGGCAAGCCGATGGGCAACGGTGAGCCTGGACCCGCCCTCTATTGCGCGGTGATCGTCAAACATGTGGACGAGAAGACGCGCTCGAAGACCTCTATCAACGAGCTTCTCCGTGATTGAAGCCAAGGGTGGCCAGGTGCGTCCTTCGAGGCTCGCTGCGCTCGCACCTCAGGATGAGGGAGGGTGGTGCCCAAGATCTCATTCTGAAAAGCAAACGAAGTGGATGCGGGTAACGCCCTGCAGAATGTTGGCTACCAACAGTCCTCGGGCGAAGCAGGCATGGGCAAGACCCCGCGGAACGCCTTTCACCAACGGTCCTCATTCTGAGGTGCGAGCGAAGCGAGCCTCGAAGGGCGCACCGCGCCAACCACACGGGAGCCGTGCCGTTGGATAGCAGGCAAATCCTCTGGCTGTTCTTCGGTGTTTCAGGCCGGCTTTCGCGCGCGCCCTATTTCCTGGCGGGGCTGTTCGCGCAACTGGTGCCGGCCTTCATACTCTACCGCTTCACGCTGGTACCGGAAACAAGCGGCTCGAGCGAGGTGCTGGCGACGATCTTCTGGCTAGCGCTCATCCTGTCGGTCTGGTCGAACATCACGCTCGGCATCAAGCGCCTGCACGATCTCGGCCAGCCGGGCATCGTCGCAGTCTCGCTGCTCGTCCCCGTCGTCTCCTATTTCGTCTTCATCTTCCTGTGCTTCTACCCGGGGAATGCGGGGCCGAACCGCTTCGGCGCTTATACCAATTCACCCCGATAGCGATCAGCCATGCAGGCGTTCAGACGCCGGCAAGCCGCCTGAGGTCGTCCACGGCTCCGGGAGCGGCGGCAATCACCGACGCGCCACTGGTCAGTCCTGCGCCCGCAACCGGAAACGGCAGGTGCCAGCCACCCGCCTCCGCGATGAGGCAATAACCGCCGAGACAATCCCATGCATGCATGTAGGGCTCGTAATAACCGGCGAGTTTTCCCGCCGCGACATAGGCAAGGGTGAGCGCGCCGGAGCCGTTGCGCATGAAATTGCCGCCTTCCTCCAGAAGCCGGCGGATGAAACCGGCGACGCCTTCCGGCGAGGCGTGATGATTGGCGCCGAAGCCGATGGTCCGGTTTTTTATCGTCAACGAATTGTCGAGAAGCAGCGGGCGGCCGTTGAGCGTCGCGCCGAGGCCCTCGCCCGCCGCGTAAAGCTCGTCGACGCAAGGCGCATAGATCGCCCCGACGACGACCTTTTCGCCCTTCAGCACCGCGATCGACACGCACCAGGACGGCATGCCCGCGACGAAGGGGATGGTGCCGTCGATGGGATCGATCACCCAGATGTATTCATTCTCGCCGGCGGCAAGCCCGTATTCTTCTCCGAGAACCCCATCACCGGGAAAACCGGCCGCGATACGCGAGCGGATGAGTTCCTCCACCTCGCGATCGGCCGCCGACACGACGTCATGCAGGTTTTCCTTGCTCTCGATGACGAGCCGGTCCCGCGCCTTGAAATGGGCGAGCGCCAGCGCACCGGCGGCTCGCCCGATCTCTTTCGCGAGTTCGAAGCGGGACTGAATATCGACGGATACATGCACCGTCATCTTGCGTCGCCGCCTCCGCTTCCTGTTGCCGGATGATTTTTGCAATCGTGTGCAACGGTGTAGCCGCCGGACGCCGAAAGTCAAGCGCACGGCTCTTGCACTATTGGCGAAAGCAAGGTTGCTGGTGCGTTCTTCGAGGCTCGCTGCGCTCGCACCTCAGGATGAGGAAGTCCGTGACTGTCATCCCAGGTCCGGATGCGTAGTGGCCAACGTACTTAACTCTGAATCTCTCTGAGCTTGAGATGACGAGCGCCAACCTCCCTCATCCTGAGGTGCGAGCGCAGCGAGCCTCGAAGGACGCACCGTCAGGTCACCTCTCCGGCAGCGCGTAGGCGATGATGGCATCGCCCGCCTTGGTGCCGGTGGAGCCATGGCCGCCGGCGACGATCAGCACATATTGGCGGCCATCCGATCCCTGATAGCTCATCGGCGTCGCCTGGCCGCCGGCCGGCAGCCGGTGCTCCCAGAGCTTGTGGCCTGTGGTCAAATCATAGGCGCGCACATAGTAGTCCAGCGCGCCCGAGTAGAAGGCGAGGCCGCCGGCCGTCACCATCGGGCCGCCGATGCCCGGTACGCCCATCCTGAAGGGCAGAGGCAGCGGCGAGAGATCACGCACCGTGCCGTTCTTGTGCTGATAGACGGTCTGGCCGCTTCTGAGGTCAACGCCGGCGACATAGCCCCATGGCGGAGCCTGGCAAGGCAGGCCGATCGGCGACAGGAATGGCTCCATCTTGGCGGCATAGGGTGCGCCGTAATTCTCGTTGAGGCCCGGCTTGCCGTCCGAGACATAGTTTGCCGTGTCGTTCGCGCGCGGGATCAGCGTCGAGGTGAAGGCGAGATAGACCGGCGTCGCGAATATCACCTGGCGGACCGGGTCGACGGCGACACCGCCCCAGTTGAAGGTGCCGAAATTGCCCGGATAGATGATCGATCCCTTAACCGAGGGCGGCGTGTAGCGGCCGTCATAGTTGAGCGAACGGAAAAGGATTCGGCAGGCCATCTGGTCGAACATGGTGGCGCCCCACATGTCGCTTTCGGTCAGCCGCGCGGGGTTGAAGGAGATTGTCGAAATAGGCTGGGTGGGCGCCGTTTTGTCGCCCTTCGCCGCTCCCGTCGGGGCAGGCTTTTCGGTGACGGGAAGGAGCGGCTTTCCGGTGCGCCGGTCGAGCAGATAGATATCGCCCTGCTTTGTCGGCTGCAGGAGCGCGGGTACGACGCCGTCCGGTCCGTGCCAATCGAGCAATTCCGGCTGGGCGGGCATGTCCATGTCCCACAGATCGTGGTGTACCGCCTGGAAAACCCAGCGCACCTGCCCGGTCAGGATATCGAGCGCGACGACGGAGGAGGAATATTTCTCGACATTCGCGCTGCGGTTGCCGCCGAACTGGTCGGGCGGCGCGTTGCCCATCGGCACATAGACGAGGCCGAGGTCCGGATCGGCGCTCAGGATCGACCAGCTATTCGGCGAATTGTGCGTGTAGGTCTGGCCCGGCGCGATCGGCTGGGTTGCATCCGGGTTGCCGCTGTCCCAGTTCCAGACGAGCTTGCCGGTCGTCTCGTCATAGGCGCGGATGACGCCGGACGGTTCCTGCGTCGAAACATTATCGTTGACCGCGCCGCCAACTATGATCAGTCCGCGTGCGACGACCGCCGGCGAGGTCGAATAGTAGAAGCCCGGGGTCAGGTCCGGCATGTTCGCCGTGAGGTCGATAACGCCCTTGTCGGCGAAATCCTCGCAGACCTTGCCGGTCTCCGCGTCGAGCGCGATCAGCCGCGCATCGGAAGTCGGCAGCAGGATGCGCGCCTTGCAAACCGAGGCACCGACAGCCGATGCCGGCGCGTCATAAGTGACACCCCGGCAGGTCTGGTGCTGGCGGTTTATGTTCTTGCCGATCTTGGGATCGTAGCGCCAGCGTTCCTTGCCGGTATCGGCATCGAGCGCGATGGCGATATCGTGCGGCGTGCACAGATAAAGCGTGTTGCCGATCTTGAGTGGTGTCACCTCATAGGTGGTCTCGACCGGATCGCCCTCACCGCGCACATCGCCCGTGTGATAGGTCCAGGCGACTTTGAGCCCGGCGACATTGGCCGGCGTGATCTCCGTCAACGGCGAATAGCGCAGGCCGGCGCTGGTGCGGCCGTAGACCGGCCAGTCGCCATCAGGAATATTCGAGTTCGGTTTGGCCCCGCCGGCGGCCGCAGTCGGCAGTGAGCCGGTAAGATCGTTGGTCGGCGTCGCCATTGCATAGGCAGCAACCACAATGCCGGCGACGACAGCCGCCGTCAGCGGCAGGCCGTTCCAACTGAAGGCGGAGGCGTGGCGCGGGCGCTCGGGATTACGCAACTCGCGTGTCACCCATGGCATCAGGAGCCAGATACCGACGATAATGATGATGTCGCCGCGTGGCGCCAGTCGCCACCAGTCGAAGCCGGCCTCGTAGATCGCCCAGACAAGCGTGCCGAAGGTGACCAGCGCATAAATCCACAGAGCCGTGGGAGAGTGGCGCCAGAGGAAATAAGCGGTGACGAGGAAGCCGAGGCCGATGACGGCATAATACCACGAGCCGCCGAGAACGATCAGCCAGACGCCGCCGCCCAGCAGCACCAAGCCGAGCAGCGCCATGACGATGGCGGAAAAGCGAGCCACCCTACCCTCCGCAATGATTAGGTGCCATTATTCCCATCAAACGCGGCGCCCACGAAATCGTTCCACGCGACCGTTCGCCGGCTATCGACCGTAGCCGCGCAAGCCACAATTCAATCGTGACACGCCAAGGCGATTCGATTATCCATCGCCCCCATGAACGGCCCGACCGACCCCGCCAACAATCTCGCCGCACTGATCCGTTGCCCCTCCGTGACGCCGGCCGATGCCGGCGCGCTAGCGGCGCTTGCCGGCATGCTGGAGCCACTCGGCTTCTCGATCGAGCGACCCGTCTTCTGCGAGGACGGCACTCCCGACATCGAGAATCTCTACGCCCGGCTTTCGGGCAATGGAAAGCATCTCATGTTCGCCGGCCATACCGATGTCGTGCCGCCGGGCGACGAGACGGCATGGACGCATCCGCCATTCGCGGCGGAGACCGACAACGGCTTCCTCTACGGACGCGGCGCGGTGGACATGAAGGGCGGCATCGCATGCTTCGTCGCGGCGGTCGCGCGCCACATCGCGGAGCATGGCCGCTTGAAGGGTTCGATCTCGCTTCTCATCACCGGCGACGAGGAAGGCCCGGCGGTCAACGGTACCGTCAAGCTGCTCGACTGGGCGGCCGGGAAGGGCGAGAAATGGGATGCGGCGATCGTCGGCGAACCGACCAATCCGAACGCGCTCGGCGACATGATCAAGATTGGGCGGCGCGGCTCGCTTTCAGGAGCGGTTATCGTGCGCGGCAGGCAAGGCCATGTCGCCTATCCGCATCTCGCCGACAATCCGGTCCCCGGCATCGTGGTGCTGGCCGAGGCGCTGATGCATCCTGCCTTCGACGAGGGCACGAAGGATTTCCAGCCGAGCAATCTCGAAGTGACCAGCATCGATGTCGGCAACAAGGCGACGAACGTCATACCGGCCAAGGCGGCTGCCTCGTTCAATATCCGGTTCAACGATCTGTGGGACGCCGGGCGCCTGCAGGCGGAAATCCATAACAGGCTCGACCGCGCCGCCGCGAAGCTGCGGGCGGACAAGACACCGCTCGATTTCGAGATTCAATGGCGCGACCGGCCAAGCCCCGTATTCCTGACCCGCGATCAGCATCTGATCGATGCCTTCGCCGGCGCTATCTCGGTCGTCACCGGACGGCAGCCCGAGCTTTCGACATCGGGCGGCACGTCCGACGCGCGCTTTATCAAGGACCATTGCCCGGTCATCGAATTCGGCCTTGTCGGCCAGACCATGCATATGGTCGACGAGCGGGTCGCACTTGCCGATCTGGAGACGCTGACCCGTATCTATCAACGTTTCCTGAGCGACTGGCTTCGCTGAAAATGCCATCTGCCGAGGAAATCCATCAGTACCTTCACGGTGCCTGGCGCATGATGCTCGGCAAGGCCGACGGGCTGCGCGAACTCGACCTTTCCGTCGACGGCTTCTGGAACTCGTTTTTCGCCGTCGCGATAGCGCTGCCGGCGCTGATCGTGAATTGGGTGACGATCGCCGACAGCTATGGCGATCTGGCGGTGGATTTCAACGATCGCTTCGCCATCTTCATCCGTCTCGGTATCATCGACCTTGCCGCCTGGCTGCTGCCGCTGGCCGGCCTGGCGGCGGTTGCACGGACGGTCAGGCTTGCCGACCGCTATGTCCACTATGTCGTCGCGAGCAACTGGGCGACGGCCATCGTCGCCTGGCTGATGGTACCGCCGGCAGCACTCCTCCTGATTCTGCCGGACGAGACCGATCTGGCGTGGTTTCTGTCGATTGCGATCTTCATTGCCTCGCAGATCTTCGTCTGGCGGATGACGAATGTGGCGATCGGCAAGGGCGCGACGATCGCCAGCGCCGTTTACGCGGGTATGCTCGTCGCGTCGATCGTCATTCTGATCGCGCTGCAGTGGCTACTCGGCCTGACGTAATCCCCTGGCCGGCATCAGTAATCGACCTTCACCAGATAGAGCCCATCGGGCGGGGCTACGGGTCCGCAGGCAGAGCGGTCGCATGCCTCCAGCGCGCGTTTGACGTCGCTTACATTCCATCCCCCTTCGCCGACGCGCTTCAGCGTGCCGACCATGGAGCGCACCTGATTGTGCAGGAAAGAGCGCGCCGTCGCGCGGATCTCGATCGCCTCGCCTGAGCGCGTCACGTCAAGCCTGTCGAGTGTCTTCACCGGGCTTTTCGCCTGACACTGGACGGAGCGAAAGGTGGTGAAATCGTGCTTCCCGACAAGCGCCTGCGCCGCCTCGTGCATGGCTTCCGCATCGAGCGGCTTCGGCACCCACCATGCCTGACGGCGAGCCAGAGCCAACGGCGCGCGGCGGTTGACGATGCGATAAAGATAATGTCGGCGGAGCGCCGAGAAGCGGGCGTCGAAATCACCGGCGACAATGGTCGCTGCCAGCACCGCGACCGTCTCGCCGGCGCTTGTCAGATGCGCGTTGACGGCGTCGCGCACCGTATCGGCCGGCCATTCCCTGGCAAGGTCAAGATGCGCCACCTGCCCCAGCGCATGCACGCCGGCATCGGTACGGCCGGCGCCGCGCAGCGAGACCTGCTCGCCGCAGAACGCTTCGACCGCCTGCTCCAGCGCCGCCTGCACCGAATGCTGGCCTCTCTGTCGCTGCCAGCCGGCATAAGGGCTGCCGTCATATTCGATGTCGAGGCGGTAGCGCGGCACGTTTCACCCACCGATCAGGCCGCGAGTTCCGACGAGAAGGCGCGGGGGTAGACAAGGCAGCCAGTTTCTGGCGCCTTATCCCAGTCGAGCGCCTGCAGCGCATCGCACTGATATTCGCTCTCGAAGCCTGCGGCGCGGGCGTGGGTGTAGCCGAAGCGGCCGTAATAGGCCGGATCGCCGAGCACGATAGAAAGCGTCTCGCCCGCCTCCTTCAACCTAACATGACCCTCGCGGATCAGCGCGCCGCCTATCCCCGAGCGATGAAAGGAAGGTTCGACCGCGAGCGGCGCCAGCGCCACGGCTCGGAACTCCTCCACGCCGTTCTTCACCAGGACGCGCGAGAACAGGATATGGCCGACGATCTGGCCCTCGTCTTCGGCGACAAGCTCAACGACCGTATCGCCGGCGGCGGCGAGCGCATCGACCAGTCCCGCCTCCGCCGGTTGGCCGAAGGCGTGCTCTTCGACTTTTCGGATCGCCTCCCGGTCGCGCGGCGTCGCCGCGCGGATCGACAGCATGCTCATGAGATCACCATTCCTTTTTCCATTTTGGCGCCGCGCAGGAAATCTGCCGCGCGAAGCGCCTTCCCGCCGGCGCGCTGCAGTTCTTGCAGGCGCACCGCGCCCTCGCCGCACGCAATCGTCAGCGGATCGTCCAATATCGTGCCGGGCGATCCGGTGCCCGGGCCAAGCGTCGAGCGCAACAGTTTCACCCGCTCTGCTCTGCCACCGACTGGCATCTCGCACCAGGCGCCCGGAAAGGGCGAGAGGCCGCGTATGTGGTTGTGCACTTCCGCTGCCGGCCGCGTCCAGTCGATGCGCGTCTCGGCTTTCTCGATCTTCTTCGCATAGGTGACGTCCTCGGCTGGCTGCGGGGAAAGCGCCAGGGTTCCCTCTTCTAGGGCCAGCAATGCGCGCACCATCAGTCCCGCACCGACTTCCATCAGTTCGTCATGCAGTTCGCCGGCGGTCATGTCGGCATGGATCGCTACCCTTTCCGTCAGCGCCACCGGGCCGGTGTCGAGGCCCTCGTCCATCTTCATCACCATCATGCCGGTCTCATTGTCGCCGGCCATGATAGCGCGCTGGATGGGCGCGGCGCCGCGCCAACGCGGCAGGAGCGAGGCATGGCCGTTGAACGCGCCAAGACGCGTGCCTTCGAGGATCGGCTTCGGCAGGATCAGGCCATAGCCGACGACCACGGCCGCGTCGGCGCCGAGCGCACGGAAGGCTTCCTGTTCCGCTTCATTCCTGAGCGAGAGGGGCGTGCGCACCTCAAGGCCGAGCTTTCGGGCCTCACGTTCGACCGGCGAAGGAACCGGCTCCAGCCCACGCCGCCCGCCCGGCCGCGGCGGCTGCGTATAGATGGCGACGATTTCGTGCCCTGCGCCGGCGATGGCGCGAAGTGTCGGCACAGCGAAATCCGGGGTGCCCATGAAGACGATACGAAGCGGCATATACGGCACGGTTACCTTTCAAGGAGGAGGCCGGAGCGCTTAGCCCACCATCCGCGCCGGCGGTTTGTCGCGTGCCATCTTCCTGAACTTGCGCACTACCATGTCGCGCTTCAGGCGCGAGATGTGGTCGATGAAGAGGACGCCGTTCAGATGATCGATCTCGTGCTGCAGGCAGACCGCGAGCAAACCTTCCGCCCTTATCTCCTGTTCTTTGCCGTCGAGGTCGACATAACGGACGATCACCTCCTTCGGCCGCTCGACCTCGGCATAATAGTCCGGAATAGAGAGGCAGCCTTCCTCGTAGACCGACCCTTCGCCTGCGCGCGACACGATCTCAGGATTAATGAAGACTTGCGGCTCTTTCGGTTCGTCCTCCTTGGCGAGGTCGATGACGAGCATCCGGCGCGGCGTGCCCACCTGGATGGCCGCAAGACCGATGCCCGGCGCATCGTACATGGTCTCGAAGAGGTCGCCGGCGAATTTGCGCACGTCTTCGTCGACGCGCACGACCGGCTTGGAAACCTGGCGCAGCACGGGATCGGGAAGGAGGATGATGGGCCGGATGGACATGGGCTTCAGGTAATCGGTCGTCGGTCGGGCGTCAACGTCTCCCGAAAGCAGGCGGCCGGATTGTTCTCGTTTTGATCTGTCGCGCGACCGCGAATCACCTATGATGCAAGAATGAACGATTTTCCGCCCCTTCTCGCCCAGCCGGCGGTGCGGCTCGGCGCAACCACGATCAGCCTTGGCGAAGTGATGGCGGCGATGACGCTCTTGCTTTTCGTCCTCCTCATAGCGCTGGTCGCCGTTCTGTGGCGCTCGGCAAGGGCGCGGGCCGAGGCCGCGGCGGAAACGGCCGACAACGCCCGCGATGTCGAGGCCCGCATGGAGGGCATCCTCAAGTCGCAATCGGAGATGCAGGGTCGGCTCGGCGCGGTGGCCGAGGTATTCGGTGCGCGGCAGGCGGAACTCACCAAGACGATCGGCGACCGGCTCGATGGCATGACCGCCCGCCTCGGCCAGTCGATGACGGAACAGACGAAATCGACGCATGAGAACCTGGCGAAGTTGCAGGAACGGCTTGCGGTGATCGATACGGCTCAGACGAACATCCAGTCGCTGGCGGGTCAGGTCGTGCAGTTGCAGGCCATCCTTTCCAACAAGCAGACACGCGGCGCATTCGGCCAGAGCCGGATGGAGGCGATCGTGGCCGACGGGCTGCCGAAGGGTGCCTACGAGTTCCAGGCGACGCTGTCGAACAGCAGCCGGCCCGACTGCCTCGTCAGGATGCCGAACGATGCACCGTCGCTCGTCATCGACGCGAAATTCCCGCTGGAAGCCTGGAACGCCATTCGTGCCGCCGCGGACGGCGAAGGCGGAGCCGACGCGCAACGCGCCGCCGCGCAGGCCTTCCGCCGCGATGTGGAAGTCCATATCCGCGACATTTCCGAGAAATACTTCATCACAGGCGAGACGCAGGACACCGCCTTCATGTTCGTGCCCTCCGAATCGGTGTTCGCCGAGATCCACGAGAATTTCGAAGGGCTGGTGCAGCGCGCGCACCGCGCCCGCGTGGTCATCGTCTCACCCTCGCTCCTCATGTTGTCGATCCAGGTCATCCAGTCGGTGTTGAAGGATGCCAGCATGCGCGAGCAGGCGCATCTGATCCAGGGCGAGGTGATCCGCATGATGGAGGACGTCAACCGGCTGGACGAGCGGGTGCGCAAGCTGCAGGGACATTTCGCGCTGACGCAGAAGGATATCGAGCAGATCCTCACCTCGACCGACAAGGTGACGAAGCGCGGTCAGAAGATCGAGGCACTGGAATTTGGCGCGAAGGGGGACGGCACGGAGGGAGCGCAGCCCGAGGCGATGGAAAGCGGAAGCGGCCGCCCTGTCAACGCAGCCGCTTCGAAGACAGGCCAGCTAAGGCTGAGGGTCGTGGAAGAGGACTAGCGGAGCGGCTACGCCAGCGGCGAGGCTGCTTCAGTTGCGTCCTTCGCGGCTCGTTCCGCTCGCACCTCAGGATGAGGGAGATTTGCACCCGTCATCCTGAGTTCTGAGCGCCTGAAGCCTGCTGCAGTGCTTTCAACTTATCGGAGTTCAACCTATCGAAGCTTGGCGCCGCAACGATAGCACCAACCTTCCTCATCCTGAGGTGCGAGCCCGTAGGGCGAGCCTCGAAGGACGCACCCTACACGCGGACCACCCGCCTCAGTAGCAGGGATGTGCCCGGCCGTAATCGTCGATCCAGACGCGGTCGCGCCAATCCACCCGGCGGAAATTCGAGCAGGATGGCAGATCGCGATGTGGGCGGTAGACCCGGCGATACTCGACCGGATAGTCGTCCTCGTAGATGACGGTCGGCCCCGGCTGGGCGATGGCCGAGCCGGCGATCGCGCCAAGCGCCAAACCGCCGATCACGCCGGCGGCAACAGCGCCGCCGCGATCATGGTGGTGCCAATCGCGCGCCTGCGCGGGAGCGGCAGCCATCATGCTGGTTCCGGCGATCGTCAGCGCCGCCAGAGCAGCCAGGCCAGCGCCGCGCAGCTTGCCGGAAAATGGCGCTTTTTCAGAAATCCGCGACGGGGTCGCATTCCATATCTTTGAAACCGACATCCTCTTTCTCCTGAGCTTTGTTCGGCGCGACTGCTCCTGCGGAGCCTCGCGCGCATCCGTTGTCCCTTGTCGGAAGCAGCAATCTTCCGGAAAAGCGGCTAAAAGGCGGATGGTTGCAGCGTGACGAAAATTTAATGTTCACAGTTGGTTAACGAAGGATACCGCGCATTTGATCGGCCCCGACCGACCCGTGCGACGCCGGCGCAATCATGAGAGGATGAACTTTTCGCGAGGCAGGCGAACGGATGATTGAAACCGAAGTGTGTGGCCGGTGACCGGCCGCATCCCTAGGCTCGGCACGGCAGGAATCCGCTGCCGGGAACATCCAACGGGAGAACACTTATGAAAATCGTGATCCTTACCACCCTTGCATCGCTCGCCTTCGTCGGCACCGCGGCAGCCGGCGAGATGCAAGGCACCGTCAAGTCTGTGGACATGGCCAAGCATATGATCACGCTCGACGACGGCATGTCGGTGATGACCGGCAAGGACATCAAGCTCGACAACGTGATGAAAGGCGATCACGTGAAGATCATGACCAACGACAAGAAGATGGGCACGATGGTCGAAAAGATGAAGTGAGCCTTCCGGCCTTCGGTCGCTGACGAGACCGCCGGGCGACCGGCGGCATCGTCCACATCTACGATATTTCGGCGCAACAATGCGCTTGACGGAACCGGAAGGCTGCGCCGAAAGAAGGCTTCAGCGCCCCCGCCTGACACGCGCCTTGCGCGCGGCGTAGCGGGCGTCCCGGGCAGCCTTGCGCTCGGCTTCCTCGACCAATTGGCGTGCAAGGTGCTCGCGTTCCTCGGCCTCGCGGGCTTCCGCCTCGGCCTTGAGGCGGGCCTCCTCGGCAAGGCGTACCTCCCTTTCGGCGGCTTCGCGCACGGCGCATTCAGCGGCCTCGCGGGCGAGCCTTTCCTGGCGTTCCTTTTCCTTCTGCCGCTCGCGCTCCTCGCGCGCCTTCAGGATGGCCTCGCGCTCAGCCTTCCTGGCGATCACGGCCGGATCATCCGGTCCGGGTTTTGCCTTGAATTTTTCGAGAAGTGCCTTCTTTGCCTCGGCCTGCGTCTTCAGTCGTTCCGTAAATTCCTTTTCCCTGAACAATTCCGAATAGCTCCGTTCGATTCCAATGGCGGCTAGATGCGTCCCGCAAACGCCAAGTTCAAGTGAAAAAATGCGCTGGCTGGTATCGAATTCCCGCAGACGTTACACAAGCGCAACGCGACGTAGGAACCGAGGAAAATTTTAATGAACGCAACCATGGCCCAGCGCATCTTCCTCGCAAGGCATCCGGAGGGCATGCCGACGGATGACGATCTCAAGCTCGAATCGATGCCGCTGCCGAGGCCGGGACCCGGCGAGATGCTTCTGCGCACAATCTATCTCTCGCTCGACCCTTATATGCGCGGGCGTATGAGCCCGGCCAAATCCTATGCCAAGGGCGTCAAACCGGGCGACACGATGGTCGGCGCGACCGTCTCGGAGGTGATGGAAAGCGACGTCGCCGGCTTCCAGCCGGGCGACATCGTACTGTCCTATGATGGCTGGCAGACGCATGCCGTGTCGAACGGCAAGGGCGTCATCAAGCTCGACCCGAAGGCCGCGCCCGTCACCACCGCGCTCGGCGTGCTCGGCATGCCGGGCTTCACCGCCTATGCGGGGCTACTTCTGCATGGTCGGCCGAAGGCGGACGAGACCGTCGTCGTCTCGGCCGCTTCGGGTGCGGTCGGACAGATCGTCGGGCAGATCGCCAGGATCAAGGGATGCCGGGCAGTCGGCATCGCCGGCGCAGACGACAAATGCCGTATGATCCGGGACGAATTCGGCTTCGATGCCGCCGTCAACTACAAGAACAAGGATTTCCGCGACCGCCTTGCGGAAGCCTGCCCGAAGGGCGTCGACGTCTATTTCGAGAATGTCGGCGGCGATGTCTTCCGCGCCGTGCTGCCGCTCCTCAACGATTTCGCGCGCATCCCCGTCTGCGGCCGTATCGCGCATTATAACGATACCGCCCTGCCGGAAGGGCCGGACCGGCTGCCGCAATTCATGGGGATGGTGCTGACGAAGCGGCTTTCGGTGCGCGGCTTCATCCAGTTCGACCATCTCGACCTGATGCCGGATTTCCGTCGCGACATGACCGCGTGGATCGCGGAGGGCAAGGTGCGCTACCGCGAGGACATCGTCGATGGTTTCGGGAAAACGATCGAAGCCTTCCGCGGCCTGTTGACCGGGAAGAATCGCGGCAAGCTCATCGTTCGTGTCGGCGACGACCCGACCAAATAGCCGTCAGGCAGTCATTGCCCGACGGTGCGACAAAACTGCATAGCTGATCTTCAACGGCGGCTCTTGGCGAATCGTCCAGGGGTGCCTATCTACGCGCGGTCGGTCGCCTCTCCTCCTCCCTGGCGGCCGGCCAAGAATGCGGTGCACCTCCTCCCGCGCCGCATTTCAGATCGGGCCTGCCGGACCTCCTCCCCCGGCGGGCCCTTTTTTGTTTCTGCGGGCGCTATTCCTTCACCGCTCCCGTCATCGAGGAGACGTAGTGATCCACGAAGAAGGAATAGAGGATCACCACCGGCAGCGAACCGAAGAGCGCGCCTGCCATCAGAGCCCCCCATTCATAGATGTCGCTGCGCACAAGCTCTGTCAGCACGCCGACCGGCACCGTCTTGTTCTCCGAGGACTGGATGAAGGTCAGCGCGTAGATGAATTCGTTCCATGAAAGCGTGAAGGCGAAGATGCCGGCCGAAATCAGACCCGGAACCGACAGGGGCAGGATGATCTTCACCAATATCTGCCAGCGGCTGGCGCCGTCGATCAGCGCGCATTCCTCCAGTTCATAGGGGATGGAGCGGAAATAGCCCATCAGGAGCCAGGTGCAGAAGGGCACGAGGAAGGTCGGATAGGTGAGGATCAGCGCCCATTTCGAATCGTAGAGGCCGAGCTTGAAGACCATCAGCGCCAACGGGATGAACAGGATCGAGGGCGGCACCAGATAGGCGAGGAATATGCCAAGCCCGACATAACGCGAGCCGGAAAAGCGCAACCGCTCGATCGCGTAGGCCGCCAGCACCGACACCACGATCGAAATGACCGTAGCGGCGACCGCGATGTACATCGTGTTCCACAGCCAGGCGGGATAGGACGTCTCGAAGAGCAGATAGCGGATGTGTTCGAGCGTCGGCTTCACCACCCAGAACGGGCTGAAATGCTTGTAGTCGGTGAGTTCGTCGTTCGGCTTGATGGCGGTGATCGTCATCCAGTAGAACGGGAACAGAAGCACGAAGACGAACACGGCAAGCGGCAAGTAGATGACGACAAGCCGCCTCGGCAGGCTCGTCAGATAGCCCATCCCGCCTTCGTCGCCGCGAGGGGCCGTCGTAGCGGTATCCGCCATCAGTCGCGCCCTCCCTGCTGCCAGCGCCGCCGCTGCATGCCGAAATAGCTGAACAGGATCGCCGCCAGCAGGAACGGGATCATGGCGACCGCGATCGCGGCGCCCTCGCCCAGATGGCCGCCGGGTATGGCGCGCTGGAAAGAAAGGGTGGCCATCAGATGCGTAGCGTTCACCGGTCCGCCACGCGTAAGCACGTAGATCAACTGGAAATCGGTGAAGGTGAAGAGCACCGAAAAGGTCATGACCACCGCGATGATCGGGGTGAGCATCGGCAGCGTCACATGCCAGAAGCGCTGCCATCCGGTAGCGCCGTCGAGCGTCGCCGCCTCGTAGAGCGAGGGCGAGATGGTCTGCAATCCGGCAAGAAGGGTGATGGCGACAAAGGGTATTCCGCGCCAGATATTGGCCGCGATGACCGAGGCCCGCGCAAGCGTCGGGTCGCCCAGGAAATTGATCGGGTGGTCTATCAGGCCGAGCTTTATCAGCGACCATGAGACGATCGAGAACTGGGCGTCGTAGATCCACCAGAATGCAATGGCCGAAAGCACCGTCGGCACCACCCAGGGCAAGAGCACGATGGCGCGGAAAAACGATTTGAAGGGCAGCCTTTCGTTGAGGATCAGCGCCAGCCACAGGCCGAGCGCGAATTTCACTACCGAGGCGACGACGGTGTAGAGGATGGTGTTGAAGACCGAGAGCCAGAAGACGCTGTCGTTCCAGAGGCTTTCATAGTTTTCCAGGCCGATGAAGATGCCCGGCCGGCCGATCTGCGTGTCCGTAAAGCCGAGCCATATGCCGAGACCCAGCGGATAGGTCAGAAAAACAAGCAGGATCACCGCCGCCGGGAAAAGGAAAACCATCCCCAGCAGGAGGCGGCTGTCGCGCAGCCGCGCCATCCATCCGCGCGAATCCTGTCCGCTTGCCGGCAGCGTCATCGGTGCGGCTTCGCTCATACGACCCTTCCCTGTTGGCCTTCTCTATTGGACTTCCCGGCGTCGGCCCGGCGCGGTCACGTCTCGAATGGCGCTGAAGCGCGTCGCGATCCTACGGATTCGCTCCGTGCGCTTCAGCTTCCTGATCTTGCGCATGCCCTTATCCCGAAACCGTACCCGCTTTCGGGAGACACGCTGCCAGCCGGCGGCCGCGCGAGCACGGCCGCCTCGACTTCTTCCGACATCCCGGCGGGAACGTCGGCTTCAGGTTCGCCTCAAGCCTCGTAGTAGCGCTTGGCGCGCTTCTCCGCGCGCGCCGCGGCACCTTCCGGCGACTGCTGGCCCGTGCAAGCCTCGGCGAACATGTCGACCAGCACGTAGTCCGCCATCACCGCGGCGGACGCCGGGCCAAGCTTGCCCGCATAGCCGTTCGTGCGCAGCGTCTCCGAGGCCTTTGCATAGGGGGCGAAGGCGGGATCGGCCGTCCAGATCGGGTTGTCGGCATAGGCCTTCAACGTCTGGCAGCAATAGGCGCTGGATCCCTTGATCCACTCGTCCATCTGCGGCTTCTCGAACATGAACTGGAGATAGGCTTTCGCGGCGTTCGGATATTTCGAATATTTGAACAGGACCATGCTGGTTACCTGATGTAGTTCGATATCCTTGCCGCTCTTACCGACGGGAAGGTTGGTCGTACCGATATCCTTGGCGAGTTCGGCCATCTTCGGGTCGTTCTTCGCCGCGTAATAGGCGGAAACGCCATTGGCGATGACCGAGACCTGCCCGGCCAAGAAGGCGCGGTTGTTGTTCACGTCGAGCCAGCTTTCCGTGCCCGGGATGAAGGTCTTGTAGAGCTCCGTGGCGTATTTGATCGCCTCGAGCGTCTCCGGGCTGTTGATGGTGACCTTGTTGTTCTCGTCCACCATCTTGCCGCCATGGCTCCATAAGAGCCAGTGCGCGTAGTTGTTGCCGTCGCCGACACCGTGGCCCTGCGTGAAGCCGGCCTGCGGGAGGCCCTTCTCCTTCAGCGCCTGACAGAGCTTCAGGAAACCCTCCGTATCCTTGGGGAATTCGCTGAACCCCGCCTTTTCGACGATGCTCTTGCGATAAACCATGGCGTTGCCGATCGTGGCGAGCGGCAGGCCGACGAACTTGCCGTCATTGGTGGCGTAGGACTTCGGCCCGTCATACCAGCCGCCATACTTGCCGCCGAGATAGTCGGCCAGATCGGTGAGATCGGCCAGCTTGTCGGGATATTGCTGCGGGTCGTCGAACCAGACCCACATGATATCCGGCCCGGAGCCGACATTGGCCGCGACGGCGGCTTTCGGGCGGATATCCTCCCAGCTTTCCTTGTCGATGCGGACCTCGATGCCGGTCGCCTCGGTGAATTTCTTGGTGTTGGCAAGCCACGCCGTCTCGTCACCCGAAACGAACGGGGACCAGCGGGTGACGCGAAGCGAAGCGCCTTCTTCCGGCTTGTACTTCAGTTCCACCTTATCCTGGGCACGTGCTTTTGCAGCGCCGATCATGGGCAGGCCGGCGGCGCCGACCGCAAGGCCGGCGCCGGTGCGCAACAGATCGCGTCTTGAAATCATGTCATCTTCCTCCGCTTTTCGCTCGTTTCTTCGAGGGTTGAGTTGTTTGCCGCGCGGCGGCGCTTAAACGCTTGCCGGTCTCGGCGTCGAACAGATGGACCTGATCCCGCTCAGGCGCGAGCCGGACCGTCGCGCCCGGCTCGAAACGATGGCGTTCGCGGAACACGGCGGTGATCTGCTGATCGCCGATCTTTGCGAAGACCTGGATTTCGGCGCCCGTCGGTTCGATGACGGTCACGTCGGCAGGCACGCCGTCGTCGGCAAGGCCGATATGCTCGGGACGGATGCCGTAGACCGCGGCGCGCCCGGCGGCACCCTCCGGCACGGAGGCGAGCGGCAACACCGCGCCGCCTTCGGCGATGAAGGTAGCCGAGCCGTCATCGGCGACGCGGCCTTTCAGGAAATTCATCGCGGGCGATCCGATGAACCCGGCGACGAAGATGTTCTCGGGATTGTCGTAGAGGTCGAGCGGCGAGCCCATCTGCTCGACGATGCCGTCATGCATGACGACGATCTTGTCGGCCATGGTCATCGCCTCGACCTGATCGTGGGTGACGTAGACGGTCGTCGTCTTCAGGCGCTGGTGCAGTTCCTTGATTTCGGTGCGCATGGCGACGCGGAGCTTTGCGTCCAGGTTGGAAAGCGGCTCGTCGAACAGGAAGACCTGCGGGTTGCGCACGATGGCGCGACCCATGGCGACGCGCTGGCGCTGGCCGCCGGAAAGCTGGCGTGGATAACGCTCGAGCAACGGCAGAAGGCCGAGGATTTCCGCCGCACGCCGAACGCTTGCTTCGATCTCGGATTTCGGCGCACCGCGCAGCTTCAGCGAGAAGGCCATGTTCTGCGACACGGTCATGTGCGGGTAGAGCGCGTAGTTCTGGAACACCATCGCGATATCGCGCTCTTTCGGCGGCAGATTGTTCACGACCCGCTCGCCGATGGCGATGTGGCCGCCGGTGATCTGCTCCAGTCCGGCGATCATGCGCAGAAGCGTCGACTTGCCGCAGCCGGAAGGGCCGACGAGCACGACGAACTCACCATCCACAATGTCGATCGAGACGCCGTGAATGACCTCGGTCGACCCGTAAGCCTTGCGAACCTCACGAATGGCTACGTTTGCCATGCAGGCAACCTCCTCCCATCTCTTTTGTTGGGCGAAGGCGGTGCCGGCTGGCCGGTCCCCTCAATGCATACGCCCTTGAAGCAGCGGTGATGATTGCACGGCTTGCCGGATATGCCAAGACGGTAGCGCTGCCATATCGGGCGGCAAGCGAGGCCGTCACCGGCGCCTTGCCCGGATCAGCGAAGTTCCTTGACTAAAGTCTTATCCGGGAAGCAGGTGGCGGCACGGTCGTTCTTCGCCTGCCACTCACCGATCGAGCGCCGTGTCTTGAAGCCGGGGAAGCCGTCGGCGCCACCGACATCATAGCCCTTCTTCTCGAGCGCGCGCTGCAGGCCGGCGATATCGGAACGGTAGAGGCCGCCGACTTTGCCCCATGGGGCCGAAAAGTCCTTCCCGCCGCCGTCCATCCTGTCGGCGGCATGGCCGATGAACAGCGCATAGAGGTCGCTGTTGTTGTATTCCTTCAGCACGTAGAAATTCGGCGTGACGATGAAGGCCGGGCCGAAGCGGCCGGCCGGCATCATCAGGAAGCCTGTCGCCTTCCGCTCTGCTGCCGGGAACGGCCTGCCGCTGACGCGCTCGATGCCCATCGCGGCCCATTCGGCGATGGCGTGGCCGCGATCCGGCCCTTCGAGCGAACAGGAAACCGACGCCGGCACCGTGACCTCGTAGCCCCACCCGCGACCCCTCACCCAGCCATATTGCTGGAGGTAGTGCGCGATGGAGGCAAGCGTGTCGGGCACGGATTTCCAGATGTCGCGCTTGCCGTCGCCATCGAAATCCACGGCGTGCTCAAGATAGGAAGAGGGCAAAAATTGCGGCTGGCCGAGCGCGCCCGCCCACGAACTCTTCATTTCGCCGGCGCCGATATAGCCCTTCTCCACGATCTGGAGCGCCGCCAGCACTTCCTTGCGGAAAAGCTCCTTGCGTCGCGCCATGAAGGCCTTGGTGCCGAGCACCTCGAAGGCGTCGTAGGGGATCTTCACTGCACCGAAATGCGTCTCTCGGCCCCAGACGGCGAGAATAACAGGGCCCGGCACGCCATAGCGCTTCTCCACGGCTTCAAGCGTCTTGGCATAGCGCTCGAGCCGAGCGCGGCCGCCGGCAACGACCGGTCCGATCGCGCCTTCGGCGAAATACGCTCCAGGCGAGCCGAACTCGGCCTGGTGCTGCGCCTTCGGTACTTTCGGCTTCTCGCCGGGTGGGACGAGGTCCGGCAGGCCCCAGTTGAGCGTGACGCCCTTGAAGGCAGCGTCGAAGGTTGCCTGCGAAACGCCAAGCTTCGCCGCATCCGGCCAGAGGTCGTCAGCGAGCCAGGAGCGGAACTGCTTTTCCACGGCTGCGTGATCGGCGGCGTGGGCGGTGCCGATAATCATGGGAGGGAAAAAAGCCGCAACCAGTAACAAGATGAAGCGGAGCCCGGACAGGAAGCCCCGCCACCCTTTCGCACCCCCCTCTGTCCTGCCGGACATCTCCCCCTCAAGGGGAGAGATCGGCCGGCCGCTCTGCTTCCGCCAATCTCCAACGTCGGACGTGAGGCGGCAAGCTAGAAACAGCCGATCTCCCCCCTTGAGGGGGAGATGTCCGGCAGGACAGAGGGGGGTGCGAAAGGGCGCCGGCTTGTCCGCGAATACCCCTTCGCCTCCGCCCATCAAAACACCGTCCGCGATTTCAGCGCGGCGGCCAGCGTGCCCTCGTCGAGATAGTCGAGTTCGCCGCCGACCGGCACGCCATGCGCAAGCCGTGTCAGCTTCACGCCGAGACCGGAAAGCTGGTCGGTGATGTAGTGCGCGGTGGTCTGGCCCTCGACGGTCGCGTTGACGGCGAGGATCACCTCTTTGACGCCGCCGGCGGCGACGCGGCTCACCAGCGATTTCAGATTGAGATCGTCCGGCCCGATGCCGTCGAGGGGCGAGAGCGTGCCGCCGAGCACATGGAAGCGGGCGTTCATGGCACCGGCGCGCTCCAGCGCCCACAGATCGGAGACGTCCTCGACGACGATCAGGGTTGCGTCGTCGCGGCGCGGATCGGTGCAGACATTGCACGGATCAGCCGTATCGACATTGCCGCAGACGGAGCAGACGCGGACCTTGTCCACCGCCTCGGCCATGGCCGACGCGAGCGGTCCCAGCAACTGTTCCTTCTTCTTGATCAGATGCAGCGCGGCGCGGCGCGCCGAGCGCGGTCCCAGCCCCGGCACCTTGGCGAGGAGTTGGATCAGGCGTTCGATCTCGGGGCCGGCGATTCGCTGGGGCATGGCGGCTTATAGAGCGAATAGTGAATAGCGAGTAGGGAAGAATCGGCGCGAGTTCGTCTCCCTCCAATCCCCGCCTGCTTCCCTCAGAACGGCAATTTCATCCCCGGCGGGATCGGCAACCCGGCCGTCATCTCGCGCGTCTTTTCCTGCAGCACAGCCTCGACCTTGGCCTTGGCGTCGTTGTGGGCGGCGAGGATCAAGTCCTCGAGGATCTCGACTTCGTCCTCCTTGAAGAGCGAAGGGTCGATCTTCAGCGCCTTCATCTCCATCTTGCCCGACAAGGTGACGGAGACCATGCCGCCGCCGGCCTGGCCGGTCGCTTCGATGGAGGCGACCTCCTGCTGCATGGCCTCGAACTTGGCCTGCATTTCCTTGGCCTTGCCCATCAGGCCCATCAGATCCTTCATGGCCATCTCCGTTCTTCAATCCTCGTCATTTTCATCGGTTTCGTCTTGTTCGATGTCGTCCGGCACGGCATCAACCGGGAGATCGCCCGCATCGACCGTAGCCGCGGCGTCCGGCAGCCGCACGTCGACGATCTTCGCGCCCGGGAAACGGGCGAGGATCGCCGCGACATTGGGGTCGGCGCGCGCATCCATGAGGGCGCTTTCACGCCGCGATGCTTCCTGTTCGGCAAGCGTCGGCCCGCCCTCCTCGCGCGAGACGGTGACCAGCCAGTTGCGGCCGGTCCATCGGCGCAGGCGGGCGTTCAGATCGCCAGCAAGGGTCTTCGGCGCGTCGGCGGTCAGCGAAATGTCGAGCCGGCCAGGGTCGAGCCGCACCAGCCGCACGCAGCGCTTCACCAGCACCTTGAAGGCCATGTCGCGCTCGGCGTCGGCCAGAGAAGCGATATCGGCGAGCGACTGGACGCGGACGGAAGGCGCCGCCTCCTGTTCGATAGCCTGTTGCGGGAGGGCCGATTGCGGCGCGACCGCCTGCGGTTCTGCTTCGGTCTGCCGTTCCACCAGCCGCATGGTCTGCCCGCCACCACCCGTCGGCATGCGCGAGGAAGCGATCGCGCTGGGGGCCATGTTCGGAGACATGCCTGCCGGCGAGCCCGATGGCCCCCCTTGGGGCGATGGAGACGCGGAAGGACGCGGTGCGCCGTTTCCGCCGGATGGCATCGCGCCGGCGCCGTCCAGCGCCTTCAGCGCCTCGTCCAGCGTCGGCAGCGTCGCGGCATGCGCGATGCGGATCAGCACCATCTCGGCAGCACTTGCCGGACGAGCGGCGCCCTCGGTCTCGCCAATACCTTTCAAGAGCATCTGCCAGGCGCGCGAAAGTACCCTCACCGGGAGCTTCTCGGCGAAGGCGGCACCGCGCGTCCGCTCGTCCTCGGTCAGCGAGGCATCGCGGGCGGCTTCCGGTACGAAGCGCAGCCGGGTGACCAGATGCGTGAATTCGGCGAGGTCGGTCAATACGACGGCCGGATCGGCGCCGGCGTCATATTGCGCGCGGAACTCGTTCAACGCGCCCGCCACGTCGCCCTTCATCAGGAGTTCGAACAGATCGACCACGCGCGCCCGATCCGACAGGCCGAGCATGCCGCGAACTTCCTCGGCCGTGACGCCGCCCTCGCCATGCGCGATGGCCTGGTCGAGAATGGAGAGCGCGTCGCGAACCGAGCCCTCCGCCGCGCGCGCGACCATGGCGAGCGCCGAAGGATCGACGTTGACGCCCTCCAGCCCAGCGATCTTCTCCAGATGCGCGGTCAAAACGCCGGCATCGACGCGGCGCAGATCGAAGCGCTGGCAGCGCGACAGTACCGTGATCGGCACCTTGCGGATCTCGGTGGTGGCGAAGATGAATTTCACATGCGGCGGCGGCTCCTCCAGCGTCTTCAACAGCCCGTTGAAGGCCTGGGTGGAGAGCATGTGCACTTCGTCGATGATATAGACCTTGTAGCGCGCGGCGACCGGCGCGTAGCGCACCTGCTCGATGATCTCGCGAATGTCGTCGATGCCGGTATGGGATGCCGCGTCCATCTCGATCACGTCGACATGGCGGCCTTCCATGATCGCCTGGCAATGCTCGCCGGGCTCGGGAAAGGCGATCGACGGCTCGTTCACGGTCGCGGTCTTGTAGTTCAAGGCGCGGGCCAGGATGCGGGCCGTGGTCGTCTTGCCGACGCCGCGCACCCCGGTCAGCATCCATGCCTGCGCGATCCGCCCCGTCCTGAAGGCGTTGGTCAGCGTGCGCACCATCGGCTCCTGGCCGATCAGGTCGGAGAAATCGCGCGGACGATATTTGCGCGCCAGCACTCGGTAGGGGCCGGCCTTCGCCTCAGGCATACCTTCGGTGGCAGTCCCCTTGTCGTCGGACGCCGTCTGTCCGGCCTCGCTCATAAGCGCGCTTCGCTCCCGAATGGCTGAGTCGGCCCGGCGCCCGCCGGGACACCTTCACTGTCGCCCGTCGCGCGGGCCGGCGTCAATGCCGGACCCGGCTAAATTGGAAGCGGCCCGGCGAACCGAAAGAAGGTGGGAGGCTGGCACGATGACCCGTGCCGTGGCTCGTTAGGGCTGCTTCCTTCCGGACCTGACCCGGTTGGCGAGTGGCTCGTCCACCACCAACCTCCCGCGGTTCATATCGGGGAAAGGGAACGGAAATGCAAGGGCGGAGTGGTTGAGGGTGAAGCATGTGCAATGACAGATGCGGACAGCTCCTTTCGTCAAAGACGGCGCAAAATGCTCAATGAACTGCTTGCAGGCCGAACGCGCCCATTCTAGCCTCCACTCGAAGATGGGAAACGCCGATGATGGGGGTCAAGACGGCCGGCTTCGAACTCGATCGAAGGCTCGAAGCCGATACGAGGCATGTGATGTGGCTGGGGTTGTGCGAACTCCGCCTCATGGACGACCGTCGTTGGCCGTGGCTGGTGCTGGTGCCGCAGCGGCCAGGCGCGGCCGAGGTGCACGACATGACGCCGCTCGACCAGGCGCTGCTCGCCTTCGAGACCAACATGGTCGCCGAGACGCTGAAGAACGTGACAGGCTGCACAAAGATCAATACCGGGGCGCTCGGCAACATCGTACGCCAGCTTCATGTGCACGTCATTGCCCGCTTCGAAGGCGACGCCAACTGGCCGGGCCCGGTCTGGGGCCATGGCGAGCGTGAACCCTATCGGCGCGAGGACGCCCACCAATTCGCCGACCGCATCGCCTCGGCGCTTTCCCCCCAACGATAGACCATCGCGACTGGATCTGCCCATGCCGTTCCGCCTCTTCGACGCGCCCTTGCGCGAACCCAGCCAGTTCGTCGGCTTTGCCGGCAACGACCTCGACCGGCAGTCGGAAAACCGCGACGAGGAAAGCCTGGTCAAAGCGCTTACGCATCCGGAGGCGCGGCTGATGCTGGTCAATGGCGGGCGTGCCTATCTCAAGCTGAAAGACGGCCTGTTCGACCCGCATTTCACGCCGGCGGAAAGCGTCGCGTTCAAGGCTCAGCTCGATCATGCAGTTTTGCTCGGCTTCGACGCTACGGGGCCGAGGATCGTCGTACCCGCCGGCGTAGAGCCGGACGATCTGCCTCTTACAGTCAAGGCGATCGATTATCGCTCGGTCTATGTGCAGGGCCTGATCGCACTTTCCGATCTCGGCGCGATGGCGCAGGGCGTCTCGCTGCTTGCCTGGCATTCCAGCCATCGCTTCTGCTCCAAATGCGGACATGAGAGCGAGATGAGCCATGGCGGTTACCGCCGTGTCTGCCCGAATTGCGGCACCGAGCATTTTCCACGCACCGATCCGGTAGCGATCATGCTGACGGTGAGCGGCGAGAAATGCCTGCTCGGGCGCAGCCCGCGTTTCGCGCCCGGAATGTATTCCTGCCTCGCCGGCTTCATCGAGCCCGGCGAGACGATCGAGAACGCGGTGCGGCGCGAGACGCTGGAGGAGGCAGGGATCAGGCTCGGCCGGGTCGTCTACCAGGCGAGCCAGCCCTGGCCCTTTCCCCATTCGCTGATGATCGGCTGCTACGGCGAGGCGCTGAGCGAGGATATCCACGCCGATCTCAACGAACTGGAGGATTGCCGCTGGTTCACGCGCGAGGAAGTCCGCGCCATCATCGCCGGAAATCACGAGGCCGATATCACCATTCCACCGCCCGGCGCCATCGCCAGCCATCTGATCCGCACCTGGGCGGAGGAAGACTGAGGGCAAGCCGCACGGCTTCAAGGGACCGCCGAGCTTCTTGCCACACAAAAATATTCTTGTGTGGCAAGAAGGGAATTTCAGTGGAGGTTTGAAAAGCCGTCAGGCCGAAGCGAAAACGGTGCTCGGCGAGTACCGGAGCGCAGACGAGCGCCGTTTGCAGCCCGGCGTCACGGCTCTTCTCAGTCGTCCTCGCTCTGGGTGGCGCGGAAGGGGTGCGCGGCGTAGACGCCAAGGATGCGCACTTCGCGCGAGAAGAAGCCGAGTTCCTCCAGCGCCAGCGCCACGTTCGGATCATCGGGATGACCCTCGATGTCGGCGTAGAACTGGGTGGAGAAGAACTTGCCGCCAAGTTGGTAGCTTTCGAGCTTGGTCATGTTGACGCCGTTGGTGGCAAAGCCTCCCATCGCCTTGTAGAGCGCGGCCGGGACGTTGCGCACGCGGTAGACGAAGGTCGTCATCATCCTCTCGGCCGGATCGGTGCGCACTGCCCAATGCTTCTCCTTCGACAGGACCACGAAGCGGGTGACGTTGTTGTCGGTGTCCTCGACGTTCTCGGCGACGATGTCGAGATGATAGAGCTCGGCGGCGAGGCTGGGCGCGAGCGCGGCGTTCGCCGGATTGCCCTCCTCGGAGACGAGGCGCGCGGCACCCGCCGTATCGCCCGCCACCACCGGCTTCCAGCGATGTTTGCGAATCACCTTGCGGCACTGGCCGAGCGCGTGGATATGGCTGTAGACGGCCTTGATCCCCTCGAATTTCGCCCCCGGCAGAACCATCAACTGGAAATGGATCGGCAGGAAATATTCGGCGACGATGTGCAGCCGCGACACCGGCAGGAGGTGGTGGATGTCGGCGACGCGGCCGGCGATCGTGTTCTCGATCGGGATCATGGCGAGATCCGCCTTGCCGCTCTCGACCGCGACGAAGGCGTCCTCGAAGGTCGGACAGGGCAGCGGCTCCATCGACGGGTACATGTCGCGGCAGGCCGTGTCGGAATTGGCGCCGGGCTCGCCCTGGAAGGCGATGAGGTTGGTCTTTTCAGGCATGGTTCAGGACCCTTGGGAGGAAGAAAGTATTTCGCGGGCGCGCTCGAGGTCGTCCGGCGTGTCGACGCCGAGCGGCACCGTCGCCACGACGCTGGCGTCTATGCGCATGCCGGCTTCCAGCGCGCGAAGCTGCTCCAGCCGCTCGCGCTTCTCCAGCGGCGAAGGCGGCAGCGACACGAAGCGCTCGAGTGCTGCGCGACGATAGGCGTAGAGCCCGATATGGTGGTAGAGCGGCCCCTCGCCCCAAGGGGCGGTGGCGCGGGTGAAATAAAGCGCCCTCAGCCTGCCGGAGGATACTGGCGAACCGACGATCTTGACGACGTTGGGATTGGTCTTCTCTTCCTCGCGCACGATCTCGACCCCGAGCGTGGCGATATCGACCTGCAAGTCGGCGAGCGGCGCGGCGGAGGCGATGATCGCCTCCGGCTCGATGGTCGGCAGATCGCCCTGGACGTTGATGATCGTCTCCACCTTGCCGGCGGGATCGAGCGCCGCCAACGCCTCGTGGATACGGTCGGAACCCGACTGGTGGTCGGCGCGCGTCATCACCGCCTCGAAGCCGTGCCGGGCGACCGCATCGACGACCGCCGCCGTATCGGTCGCCACGACGACGCGACCCATTCCGCTTTCGGCGGCGCGACGGGCGACATGGACGATCATGGGCTCGCCGGCGATATCGGCCAGTGGCTTTCCGGGCAGCCTTGTCGACGCCATGCGGGCTGGAATGAGGATGAGAACAGACATGAAAGCGACAAAATTCCCCTGACACGGGTGCCGGCAAAGTGGCAAAACGTCTCACTCGAAAGCGCCCTTATAGGTGTTGCAACGGGGAAGCAAAAGACCTAGTTTTCCGCGCGATTTGGACGGCTCCGGAGGGGAATTCGGGAAGGCCGGCGAAGCGGACCGGCCTCTTTTCCGCACAGGCCGCGAAATATGGAGCCTTAGGGGCGTATGGACTCTTTTGAATACAACAAGATCATCGGCGCACTCCTCGGAACGGTCTTCGTCGTCTTCACGATCTCCCTCGTTTCGGATTCCCTGTTCTATTCGCCCAATCCGGAAAAGCCCGGCTTCGCGATAGAAGCGCAGGAGGCGCCTGCCGCCGGAGGAACCGAGAAGAAGGAAAATCCCGCCAAGGCGCCGATCGCGCCGCTTCTCGCCAAGGCCGATGTCGACAAGGGCGCGTCGATCTTCAAGCGCTGCGAGGCCTGCCACGACGCCACCAAGGGCGGCCCCAACAAGGTCGGCCCGAATCTCTGGGGCGTGGTCGGACGGCCGATCGCCTCGCATCCGGGCTACAGCTACTCGGCCGGGATGAAGGATTTCTCGGACGGCAGCAAGAAGCACTGGGATTACCAGCTCATCAGCGAATTCATCACCAAGCCGAAGGCCGAGGTGCCGGGTACGGCGATGGGCTTCGCCGGTTTGTCGAAGATCGACGAGCGCGCCGACGTCATCGCCTATCTGCGTACACTGGCGGACACTCCCGAACCGCTCCCCTCGCCCGACGCCGCCAAGCCGGCTGCCGCCGGCGGCGAGGCTGCGAAGCCTGCGGAAGGAGCCAAGCCTGTCGAAGGAGCTAAGCCCGCGGACAACGCCGCCAAGCCGGCGGAAGGCGCCAAGCCTGCCGACAATGCTGCCAAGCCGGCAGATGCGGCAAAGCCAGCCGAGGGCGCAGCGAAGCCCGCGGACAATGCCGCGAAACCGGCGGAAGGTTCCTCGGCCCCCGCGCAATAGGCTGATGAATTTTCGCGACATCAAAGCCGGGTTCCAACCCGGCTTTTTTGTTCCGGCTTTCCTGAACGGTACGAGTTGACGACCGCCGTAGAATATCGGTTCATTCGGTCAGGCTTTGCCGTTTCCGCGTTTCGGCCCAACTTTGACCAAGCCAACCGGCCAAAGGATATGGAATGAAGATCCCGCGCAGGACATTTCTCGGAGGCACGCTGGCGGCATTCCTGCCGGCCGGTACGGTCGCAGCCGGGGCCGAGGGCGAAACAGAAGCGTGGCGCACGTCCTCGTCGCTTGTGAGACCGTCGAAATACGGCGATGCCTTCGCACACTATGATTACGTTAACCCGTCCGCGCCGAAGGGCGGTGAAACGCACTCCGTTTCCATCGGTACCTTCGACAGCTTCAACCCGTTCATCGTGCGCGGGACGCCCGGCGCAGGGCTGGGTTCCTTCGGCGGCGATCTCTACGACACGCTCATGAAACAGGCGACGGACGAGTCCGGCGTCAGTCATGCCCTCATAGCCGAGGCCTTCAAATTCCCGGAGGACTATTCGTCGGCCACCTACCGGCTGAACTCCAAGGCGCGCTGGCACGACGGCAAGCCGATCACGGCGGAAGACGTGGTCTGGTCGTTCAATTTCCTGAAAGCCAACAGCCCGCTCTACACCCGCTATTTCGCCAATGTCACGGAAGCGGTCGCGAATAGCGACGGCGAAGTCGAATTCCGCTTCAACCAGAAGGGAAACCGCGAGCTTCCCCACATCATGGGCGATCTCGCCGTGCTACCGAAGCATTGGTGGGAAGGCACCGACGGCTCAGGCAAGAAGCGCGACGCCATGGCGCCGACGCTGGAGCCGCCGCTCGGCTCCGGGCCCTACAGGATCGGAAGCTTCCGCGCCGGCTCGGAGATCGTGTGGGAACGCGTCAAGGACTATTGGGCGGCCGATCTCGGCGTCAATGCCGGCCGCAACAATTTCGACCGCAAGAAATACATCTATTTCCGTGACGAGAACGCCGCCTGGGAAGCCTTCACCAAGGGCGGTTATGATGATTTCCGCGTCGAGAACCGCTCGCAGCGCTGGGCGATCGGCTACGATTTCCCGGCCTTCAAAGCCGGCGACGTCATAAAGCATGAATACGAGACGACTGCCGGTAAGCCCATGCAGTGCTTCGTCATGAACATGCGGCGCGCACAGTTCCAGGACCGGCGGGTGCGCGAGGCGCTGACCTGGGCCTTCGATTTCGAGGACATGAACCGGACGCTTTTCTACAACTCATACAAGCGGACGCAGTCCTACTTCCAAGGCACGGAACTCGCCTCGCGCGGCCTGCCGGAAGGCAAGGAGCTGGAAATCCTGAATGCGGTGAAGGACGAAGTACCTCCGGAGGTCTTCACCAAGGAATTCAAGCTGCCGGTCTACGACACGCCGCAATCGGAACGGACGAATCTCCGCCAGGCTTTCGAACTCCTCAAGGAAGCCGGCTGGCAGGCCAAAGGGCGCACGCTGG
Organism: Mesorhizobium koreense; assembly: GCF_031656215.1. Classification (NCBI taxonomy): domain Bacteria; kingdom Pseudomonadati; phylum Pseudomonadota; class Alphaproteobacteria; order Hyphomicrobiales; family Phyllobacteriaceae; genus Mesorhizobium; species Mesorhizobium koreense. The sequence goes on from NZ_CP134228.1 coordinate 5,007,650, forward strand.
TCAATGACAAGGGGGAGCGCTTTACGATCGTCTTCCTCGGCAACGACCCTTCCGACGAGCGCGTGGTCGGTCCGTTCATCGCCAATCTGCGCAAACTCGGCATCGACGCCAGCCTGCGTATTATCGATGTCAGCCAATACATCAACCGCGTGCGCAGTTTCGATTTCGACATGGTGACGACGGTGATGATGCAGTCCGAATCGCCCGGCAACGAGCAGCGCGATTTCTGGTCGTCGAAGGCGGCGGACGCACCGGGATCGCGCAATCTGATGGGCATCAAGAACCCGGCCATCGACAAGCTGGTCGACCGAGTGATCTTCACCAAGGACCGCGACGATCTCGTCGCCGCCACGCGAGCGCTCGACCGGGTGCTTTTATGGAACTTCTACGTCGTCCCGCAATGGTATGCGCCCGGGCTGCGCGTCGCCTATTGGAACAAGTTCGGCATTCCCGAGAAGCAGCCTGGCTATATCGGCGTCGATTTCGATTCCTGGTGGGTGGACGAGGCGAAGGCCGAGGCGCTTACCAGGAAATACAAGAGCAAGGACTGATGGAGCGCTGGCCGCGTCGGCGGTTCCTCGGATTATGCGGAGCGGCGGCAGCACTTCCGCTTCTGCCGCAGCGAAGCGCTGCCCAGCCGGCGTCCGGCAAGGCACTGCACGGGCTCTCCGCCTTCGGCGACCTGAAATACGCACCGGATTTCACCCATTTCGACTACGCCAGCCCGGACGCGCCGACGGGAGGGACATTCAATTTTCCGCCGCCCAACTGGGCCTTTAACCAGAACGTCAGCACCTTCAACACCCTCAACACTTTCGTTCGCGCGAGCGACGCCCCGCCGCGCATGGAGATGTGCTTCGATCAGCTAATGGTACGTGCGCTCGACGAGCCGGACGCGCTCTATGGCCTCATTGCCGAAAGCGTGACCATCTCGGACGACCGCAACAGTTTCGATTTCAAATTAAGGCCCGAAGCGAAATTCTCCGACGGTTCACCGCTCACGGCCGAAGACGTCGCATACACCTACAGGCTCTTCAAGGAGAAGGGTCATCCGAGCCTGCTTCTTCCTCTCAGGGAAGCGGTGGATTTCATCGCCGTGGAGGACCATGTCTTCCGGCTGGTCTTTTCAGGGAAACAATCGGACCGCACCATCCTTGGTCTTGCCGAATATCCGATCATCTCCAAGGCCTTCTTCGAGAAGAACCCGTTCGACGGCTCGCAGTTGAACCCTCCGCTCGGCTCCGGCCCTTACAAGGTCGGCAGGTTCGGCGCCGGGCAGTATATCGAGTATGAGCGACGCGACGATTACTGGGCGCGCGATCTCCCGGTCAATCGTGGCCTGCATCATTTCGATGTCATCCGGATCGAGTTCTATCGTGAGCGGCAGGCCGGCTTCGAAGCCTTCAAGAAGGGCAGGATCGTATACCGCGAGGAATTCACCTCGAAGACATGGGCGACGGAATACGATTTTCCGGCGATCAAGGAAGGCAAGGTCGTCAAGCGGACCTTCCCAGCGGAATCACAGCCCTCGCTTCAGGCCTGGGCGCTGAACCAACGGCGCGAGCGCTTCAAGGATCCGCGCGTGCGTTTCGCTATCGGCAACTGCTTCGACTTCGAATGGACGCAGCGTAATCTTTTCTATGGCTCCTATGATCGCTCGCAATCGCTTTTCGAAAAGTCCGATTTCAAGGCGAGCGGGAAGCCCTCCCCCGACGAAATGGCCGTCCTCGAAAAATTCCGCGGCCAGATTCCCGACGCTGCTTTCGGCGACGCGGTCGTGCAGCCGGTTTCCGACGGCTCCGGGCGCGACCGCAAGCTCCTGCGCAAGGCGCTCGGACTGCTGAAAGAGGCTGGCTGGACGCGCAAGGGCGAATCCCTTGCCAACGACAAGGGCGAGCGGCTGACCATCGAGCTTCTGGTCAACGATCCCGCGCTGGAACGGGTAAGCACGCCCTTCGTCGACAACATGCGCGCCATCGGCATCGACGCTTCGATCCGCCTCGTCGATCCGGCTCAGTACCAGCTTCGTCAGGCGAATTTCGATTTCGACATGGTGATGATGGCCGCCTCCTTCAGCGCCTCGCCGACGCGGGAGGAGATGGAACATTACTTCTCCTCCGTCGCCGCTTCGGCATCGGGGTCACGCAATCTTCCCGGAACCGAGAGCCCCGCTATCGATGCCCTGATCGACCTTGTCGGCAAGGCAAAAAGCCGGGCTGAACTGACAACGGCCATGCGTGTGCTCGACCGGGTCTTGCGCGCACGTCAGGACTGGATTCCAAATTGGTATCTGGCGAATCACCGGGTGGCCTACTGGGATATGTTCGGGTTCAAGGAGAAGAAGCCCGACTACGGTTTTCCGGTCGAGGCACTCTGGTGGGTGGACGAGGAAAAGGCGAAGGCGATTGGCAAGGGCTGACGGGGGCACGACAGACCTGCGGATCGGGAGGGCCGGCTAGTGGGAGCCTATATTCTCCGGCGCCTTCTTTTGATGATCCCGACGCTGTTCGGCATCATGGCGGTGTCCTTCGCCGTCATCCAGTTCGCGCCGGGTGGTCCCGTCGAGCAGGTCATTGCCAAGATCACTGGCCAGGGCGGCGGCCCCGGCGACCGGCTTTCCGGCGGCGGCGCCGACATGGGCATGCAGAATTTCGATGCGGCCAGCAGCGACGTCTCGTCGAGATATCGCGGCGCGCAGGGGCTCGACCCGGAATTCATCAAGAAGCTCGAAAAGCAATTCGGTTTCGACAAGCCGCCGCTCGAACGTTTCTTCATGATGCTCTGGAACTATTCCCGCTTCGATTTCGGCCGGAGTTATTTCCGCGATATCCCGGTGCTGCAGCTGATCCTGGAGAAGATGCCGGTGTCTGTCTCGCTCGGCCTATGGATCACGCTTCTGTCCTACCTGATCTCGATCCCGCTCGGCATCCGCAAGGCGGTCAAGGATGGCTCGGCCTTCGATGTGTGGACGAGCGGCATCATCATCGTCGGCTACGCCATTCCGGGCTTCATGTTCGCCATCCTTTTGATGGTGCTGTTCGCAGGTGGTTCCTTCTTCGACTGGTTCCCGCTGAGGGGGCTGACCTCGGATAATTGGAGCCAGCTTTCCATCCCCGGCAAGATACTCGACTATCTGTGGCACATCGCCCTGCCGATCACGGCCATGATCATGTCGGCCTTCGCCACGACGACGCTTCTGACGAAGAACTCCTTCCTCGACGAAATCCGCAAGCAATATGTGGTGACGGCGCGCGCCAAGGGGCTTTCCGAGCGGCAGGTGCTCTACGGGCATGTCTTCCGCAACGCCATGCTGATCGTCATCGCCGGCTTTCCCGGCGCCTTCATCTCGGCTTTCTTCACCGGGTCGCTCCTGATCGAGAACATCTTCTCGCTGGACGGGCTGGGGCTGCTCGGCTTCCGCTCGGTGCTCGACCGCGACTATCCGGTCGTCTTCGCCAATCTCTATATATTCTCGCTGCTCGGCCTGTTCGTCACCCTCATCTCCGACCTCACTTATACGTGGATCGACCCGCGCATCGACTTCGAGCGGAGAGATGTCGGATGACGGACATCCAGGTGACGGCCGCCGTCGAGGCGACACGCGATCGGACGCGCCGCCCCTTCCTGTCGCCGCTCAACCAGCGGCGCTGGTTGAATTTCAAGGCCAACCGAAGGGGCTACTGGTCGCTGTGGATATTCCTCGTCCTCTTCGTGCTGTCGCTGTTCTCCGAACTCATCGCCAACGACAAGCCCATCATCGCCTCCTACAAGGGCGAGATCCTGTTCCCGGTGCTGGTTGACTATCCGGAAGAGAAATTCGGCGGGTTCCTCGCCGTGACGGATTACCGCGACCCTGCGATCCACGACGAGATCAAGGCACATGGCTGGCTGGTCTGGCCGCCGATCCGCTACTCCTACCGTACGGTCAACAACGAGATACCGGAGGCGGCGCCGGCCAAGCCTTCCTGGCTCTATTCGAAGGATGTGCGCTGCCAGCGCTACCCCAAGGGCGTCGACGATCCCGGCTGCACGATCGGCAACTGGAACTGGCTGGGCACCGACGACCAGGCGCGCGACGTGCTCGCGCGCGTCATCTACGGTTTTCGCATATCGGTGCTGTTCGGTCTCGTCCTGACGTTCTTTTCGGCCGTGCTCGGCGTCTCGGCCGGCGCGGTGCAGGGCTATTTCGGCGGGTGGACCGACCTCCTCTTCCAGCGCTTCATCGAGATCTGGTCATCCATCCCGGTGCTCTACCTGATCCTGATCATGGCGGCCGTTCTGCCGCCCGGCTTCTTCATCCTGCTCGGGCTGATGCTGCTCTTCTCATGGGTGGCCTTCGTCAGCGTGGTGCGGGCGGAATTCCTGCGCGCGCGCAATCTCGAATATGTCAACGCGGCCCGCGCGCTTGGCGTCTCCAATCGCACCATCATCTACCGGCACATGCTGCCCAACGCGATGGTGTCGGCGCTGACCTTCCTGCCCTTCATCCTCAACAGTTCCATCACGACGCTGACCTCGCTCGATTTCCTCGGCTTCGGCCTGCCGCCGGGCTCGCCGTCGCTCGGCGAATTGCTGAAACAGGGTCAGTCGAACCTCAATGCGCCGTGGCTGGGGCTCGCCGGCTTCTTCACGCTTTCGATCATGCTCTCGCTCCTGATCTTCATCGGCGAAGCCACACGCGACGCCTTCGACCCGAGGAAGACGTTTAGATGAATACGGCATATGCTATTATCCTCGCACAACGGCCCGTCGATTAGGATGGTTGAGATGAACAAGATCGTGCGTCAGCATTATCCGGTATCGCAATTGCCCGCGGACCTTCGTGCGCAATTTGCAGATGACACATCGGTCACCGTTACAATTGAGGAGGAGATCAGGAATCCGCTCACACGCGAACAGCTGCTGGAGATGTTCGAAAAAGCGCGGAAGAATTCCCCTGGTACGACGCTCGAGGAAGCAGTCGCCCGTGTTCGTGCGTTGCGCGACGAGTGGGATGATTAATGGGTCCTCAGCTCTATCTCGACGCAAATATCGTCATTTACGCATTCGAGAACACCGACGAAATATCCGAGCGGCTGCGAAGTTTGATCGCCGCCACATCGTCGCCTCAGCATCGCTTCCTGGCAACAAGCGAACTTACATTGGCGGAAATCGTTGTAGTCCCGCTCAGAAACGGCAATCGACGGCTAATCGATATCTACGAATCTATTACAATTGGCAATTCATTCGTCTATGTCGGAATCGTAAGCCGAGAAGTCCTTTGGCTAGCAGCGATATTACGGTCCAAGCATCGTCAGTTGCGATTGCCGGATGCGATACACATCGCCACGGCGATGCTGTTTGGTTGTGACTATTTCCTGAGCGGCGATCTCAGATTGAGCGGTTCCTTTTCCATCGAACAAATGTCTGAACCGGTGCAGATTCCAAAAGCTTCGATCTCTGTGGTGCGGCCCGAAACGCCAGTAATCGACAAGCTGGTCATCGAATTTAGCAAACGATGACAGCCACTCTCCTCTCCGTCCGCGACCTGTCCGTGGCCTTCAGCCAGGGCGGGCACGACAGCATTGCCGTCGATCACATCTCCTTTGATGTCGGCAAAAGCGAGACGGTGGCGTTGGTCGGGGAATCCGGCTCCGGCAAGTCGGTGACGGCGCTCTCCGTCCTGAAGCTCCTGCCCTACCCTGCCGCCAGCCATCCGTCCGGCCAGATCCTGTTCGGCGGCAAGGATCTCCTTGCGGCGAACGAAAAGGAGCTTCGCCGCGTGCGCGGCAACGACGTCACCATGATCTTCCAGGAGCCGATGACCTCGCTCAACCCGCTGCATACGGTCGAGCAGCAGATCGGCGAAATCCTGCGTCTGCACCGGGGGATGCGCGATGCCGCGGCACGGGCACGCACACTCGAACTCCTGAACGAGGTCGGCATCCGCGAGGCGGAAAAGCGGCTCGGCGCCTATCCGCACCAGCTTTCCGGCGGCCAACGCCAGCGCGTCATGATCGCCATGGCGCTCGCCAATGAGCCCGATCTTTTGATCGCGGACGAGCCGACCACCGCGCTCGACGTGACCGTGCAGGCGCAGATCTTGGAACTGCTCGCCCGGCTCAAGCAGGCGAATGGCATGTCGATGCTCTTCATCACGCACGATCTCGGCATCGTACGGCGCATCGCCGACCGCGTCTGCGTCATGACCGGCGGCAAGATCGTCGAAACGGGCCCAACGAAGGAAATCTTTGCCACCCCCCGGCACGAGTACACAAGGCATCTCCTCACCGCCGAACCCAAGGGCCACCCCCCCGCCTCCGACGAGAAGGCGGAAACCGTCATGCGTGGCGACGACGTCAAAGTATGGTTCCCGATCAAGGAAGGGTTCCTTCGCCGCACGGTGGACCATGTGAAAGCGGTGGACGGCATCGACCTTACGGTCCGCGCCGGCCAGACGCTCGGCGTTGTCGGCGAATCCGGCTCTGGCAAGACGACGCTCGGCCTGGCGCTGGCGCGGATGATCTCGTCGGAGGGGAAGATCAGCTTTGCCGGCCGTGAGATCGACGCCTATTCGTTCAAGGAGATGCGGCCGCTGAGGCGCGAATTGCAGATCGTCTTCCAGGACCCTTTCGGCTCGCTCAGCCCACGTATGTCGATCGCCGAGATCATCGAAGAAGGGTTGCGCATCCACGAGCCGAAGCTGACCGCCGACGAGCGCGACGAGCGCGTCGTCGGCGTGATGAAGGAAGTCGGCCTCGAGCCTGAGACGCGGTTCCGCTATCCTCATGAATTCTCCGGCGGGCAGCGCCAACGCGTGGCGATAGCACGCGCCATGGTGCTCAATCCGCGTTTCGTCATGCTGGACGAACCGACCTCGGCGCTCGATATGAGCGTGCAGGCGCAGGTCGTGGACCTGCTGCGCCGGCTGCAGGAGCGGCACAACCTCGCCTATCTCTTCATCAGCCACGATTTGAAGGTCGTGCGCGCGCTCGCCAACGAGGTCATCGTCATGCGCGGCGGCAAGGTGGTGGAACACGGGCCTGCCGAGCAGATATTCACGCGACCTAAGACCGACTACACGAAGGCTCTGATCTCTGCCGCTTTCCGGATCGAAACGGCGCCTGAGGGCGTGGTGAGCGAATAGGCGAAGAAAAAGAATGGGCAAGGGCCGCATCCTGTTTTCCGCTCAAGACATAGATCCGCAGCGCTGGCAGGAACTTCTGTCGCAATCGCGCGAGGTCGTGCTGGAGCCGAACGGGCCGGACGATCCTTCCATCGAATATGCGGTCGTGTGGAGGCATGCCCCAGGCGTTCTCTCGAAGCTGCCCAATCTCAAGATCATCTTCTCGATCGGCGCCGGCGTCGACCATGTTCTCGCCGATCCCGACATTCCCCATGTGCCGATCGTCCGCGCCGTCGCCGACGAGCTTACGCAGTTGATGACCGAATATGTCGTCTGGCGCGTGCTGGATCACCAGCGACAGGGAATGCTCTATCGCGAGCAGCAGACACGCGGGATCTGGAATGAACCGAGGCAGCCGGCAGCAGGTGCCGTTCACGTCGGCATCATGGGTTTCGGCACGCTCGGTTGCGATGCCGCCAAGGCGCTTCTGGCGCTCGGCTTCAAGGTGAATGGCTGGAGCCGGTCGCCGCGCCCGATGGCGGGCGTCACCGCTTTCCATGGCGCCGACGGGCTCGACGCCTTCCTCAACGCCACCGATATCCTGGTTTCGCTTTTACCGCTGACGCCGGCGACGCGCGGCATCATCGACTACGACCTGCTCGGCAAGCTCAATCGCGGCAACCCGCTCGGCGGCGCCGTTCTCATCAATGCCGGTCGCGGCCAGTTGCAGAAGGACGCCGACATCGTGCGGGCGCTCGATGATGGCCTGATCAAGGAAGCGAGCCTCGATGTTTTCGAGACGGAGCCGCTGCCGGCGACAAGTCCGCTTTGGTCGCACCCGAAGGTCTTCATTACGCCGCACACGGCGGTGATCTCCGACCCGTCCTATCTCGTACCGCCGATGCTGGCACAGATGGACGCGTTCGAGCGCGGCGAAAAACTACTGAACATGATCGATCCGAAAGCCGGATACTGATCGTCTCAAGGACGGCGGAAGCCGGTCGGCCCGCCATAGAGATAGGCGATGCGCTCCACCGCCTCACTGAGCTTTTCGCGCGAGACCATCATGGTGTGGCCGTTGGCGTGGATAATGTTTCGCCTATCCAGCATGATGGCGACGTGGCCTTTCCAGAAGACGAGATCGCCGCGCCGCAATTCGGCCATGTCCGCTCCCGGATCGAATTGCTCGCCAAGGGAGGATGCCTGCATGTCGGTATCTCGCTGGACCGAGCGCCCAGCCATGCGCAGCGAAAGCTGGACGAGACCCGAGCAGTCGATGCCGAAGGCACTCATGCCGCCCCAAAGATAGGGTGTGGACAGAAGCGCTTCCGCCACGCTCACATAATCGTCCACGGCATCTCCGACGGGACGGAGATGCGCGTCGATCAAAGCCTCGCCCGAAGCAAGGACGGCGTAGCGCGTGCCGCGCGTCTCGGCGAACCGTTCGACGGAAACGCGCGAGCCCGCGGAGAGACAAATCTTGCGCGGCATCTTCAGATCGGCGCCCGAATAGAGGAAGGTGCGTGGCACCGACACAACGTGGGTCGGAGCGGCCCCCGCCGCGCCTAGCGCGGTCCGTGCGACATAGCCGACATAATTGTCGTGGACGGCTTGCACCCAGGCCCAGCCATTGCGCTCCTCGAAAACCAGAACGTCGTCGCCAAGAAGCAATTGCGTGTTCAGTCCCGCAGCCGCATCGGGCGTGGCAAGCATGTCGGCGACGGGCACGCCGATCCGAGCCGGCCTGCCGGCCACGAAGCGGCCGGCCTCGACCTGTCCTTTCAGCCGCTCGTCGGCCAGATCCTCCCGAAAAGCATGGAGGCGCTTGTCGAGGACGTTCATGCCGGAAGCTCCGCTGCCTTGGCTATGATGGCATCGCCGAAGCGCTCGACATAGAGCGCGCCCTCGACGGTGCGCCGGACAAGCACGTTGCGCCGGTCGTTCTCGTCGCGATGGCGCGACACCAGCTTCATGGCGCCCATCGTGTCGAGCGCGCGCGTGATGACCGGCTTGGTGACGCCGAGACGACGGGCAAGGCCCCGCACCGTATGCGGTGGCGGGTCGAGATAGACAGTGAGCAGGATCGCTGCCTGCCGGAACGACAGATCATGCGCGCCGCCCGTCACCTCGGCGAGAGAAACAAGCTGCCACAGCCGCAGCGCCTGGGTCGGACGCAGAACAACCGACATGACAAAGCTTTCCGTAAGGGCTTTCCGTAAAGCGCGTTTTCCGTCTTTGTTTCGGAGCCGTATCATTCAATCCGCAAACAGCGGGTTAAGCAAGCTCCGGGCGATGCTACGGGGTCGCGGGCTACGTCAAGTTTGAGATACCCGATGGTCACTTGCGAGCAGGATCGGTCCATTCTCTTTCTTTTCCGGATGTGGTTAGGTTAGAAAACCAACAAGTAAGGCAAGGTGACCAAGCAACTATGTTCGGAAAGGCCCGGAAAAAATTCGGCCTTCGGAAGGCAGAAGGAGAACTTCCGGAAGGAGTGAGGGTCGGGCGCCACTCATACGGCGTTCACTCTTCATCGATTGATGGTCTGCGCGGATCGATCGACATCGAAATCGGCTCGTTTTGCTCCATCGCCAAGGAAGCGCTCTTTCTCCAGAACGAGCATACGCGGACTACAGTCTCAACATGGCCGTTTGACCGTGCTTTTGACAATCGCCATTGCGGCAGGGACCTGCGCGGACCAATACGGGTCGGCAATGACGTCTGGATCGGTCGTCGCGCTGTCATCCTCTCGGGCGTAACGATCGGTGACGGTGCAATCATCGGCGCCGGCGCTGTCGTAACGAAGGACGTCCCTCCCTACGCGGTCGTCGTTGGCAACCCGGCACGCGTGGCGCGATACAGGTTCGACCAACGACAGATCGATGCGCTTCTGGAACTTCGTTGGTGGACTTGGTCCGACGAAAAGATACAGAGCCACAGCGAATTCTTCCTTGGCTCTATCGACAAGTTCATCGAAAAATTCCAGCACTCGGCGGATCGCACCGCGACTAAGCGATCTTTCGGGCTATTGTCGTAGACCGATCTGCCACCGGTCGGCGTATCGGGAGGACGCATCTATAACTGGTATCGAATAGGGGAGGATTCTTAACGGATGATCGGCTGCCTCATTTTGACAACGCCGCGAAGCGGTTCGAATTGGCTCTCGGATCTGGTTACGAAAACCGGGACGATGGGCAACTGCGTCGAATGGCTTCATGACGCGCGCCTCGGAGGGAAGCTCAAGAAATTATCCGCTGATGAGCTGAAAAGAGAACTCGTGACGTGCGCGGCTACGGAAAACAGCCGCTTCTCCCTCAAGATATTTCCATCCCATGTTCGTAAGACATATCGTACATTGAAGACCGATATAATTCGCGATCTCCATGAAGATCACTCTGTATCTTTTGCCGTTCTCAGAAGACGTGACCGCATAAGGCAATCGATATCTCTATTTCGAAGCAAGACAACCGGCTCCTGGACAAGCCATTCCGATAATTATGCCGAGCCTGTATACGACTTTTATAAGATATGTGACTATTATTTTAGACTTGAGCGCGACAATAATTTTTGGGTAAGTTATCTTGAGTTATATCAACTCGATTACAACGTATTTTATTATGAAGATATGCTCGAAAGCCCGCGCTCCTGTATTGACTGGATAGCGGCTCAGCTTGATATTGATCCGCCCGACCACATTCCAGACACGAAATTCGCTATCCAGCGTGATACCATCACGGAAGAATGGGTTGAGCGCTTTCGAAACGATCTGTCGCAGGATCACGTTCTCCAATACGCGGAGGGCCGTGTGGCGCCGGCAAGAAATGCATCGAATTTTTTAAGATTTCTTACGAAGACACCGCTCCAGTAACAGGAGCGATACTGCTTTGCCCGCGTCGAACGCATCGTCTTGAAAACCGACGTACAGTGGCAACAGCAACGGGGATGCCGATTGTGCCTGCCCGGGGTAACGCGCGGCACGCAAGCTCCACTTCCCGGGGAAGCGCACGGAGGATCCAAGAAGGTCAATTAACGATCCGTTAGGGTTAACAGAATATTTCTCGGCATGGGAAGGCGACCCGTGCGGGGGCCGTCGTTTTGGTGGAGGTTCCGTTCCCATGTCGACGTGGCGCACTGGCGGCAAGAACGGGAAACGCCTAGCTCGCAAAATTCTGGCGCTGACACTCGCGGCGGGCGTTGCCGGTTGCGGGCATAGCCGGATGACGACAGGCTCCATCCACCCCGCTTCGTCCGAGCCGATCGGGCAGATGACGAGCACCGAGCTCAATTCAGCGCTCACTCAACTTGGCAATAACTATGCCGCGAACCCCAAGGACAAGGCAATCTCGCTGAAATATGCCAGCGCGCTCCAGATGGACGGCCGCACCGATCAGTCGCTCGCCGTGATGCGCAAGCTGGTCATCTATTACCCGAAGGACCGCGACATCCTGGCTGCCTACGGCAAGGCGCTAGCCGCCGACGGACAGCTCGAACAGGCGCTCGACGCAGTCCGACGCGCGGAAACGCCGGAATATCCGGATTGGCGCCTGGTTTCGGCGGAAGGCGCGATCCTCGATCAGCTCGGCAAGGCCGATCAGGCGCGCGATCTCTATCGCAAGGCGCTCGACCTCAAGCCGAACGAGCCGTCGGTGCTCTCCAATCTCGGCATGTCCTATCTTCTGACGGGCGACCTCAAGACGGCCGAGACCTATATGCGCTCGGCGGCCTCGCAGCCAGGCGCCGACAGCCGCGTGCGCCAGAACCTCGCCCTCGTGGTCGGCCTGCAGGGCCGGTTCGACGAAGCCGAAAAGATCGCCAGCGCGGAGCTTCCACCGGATCAGGCTGCGGCCAACGTGGCCTATCTCAGGCAGATGATCAGTCAGCAGAACGCCTGGAGCCAGTTGAAGGACGGCAAGAAGAAGAAAGCCGTTCAATAGCGGCGCCGACGGCACGCGGTTCACGAATTTCAAACGACAAGAGTACGCCGGCTCAGATCAGCCGGCGTTTCTCCGTGCAATCATGAATCCAGGAGGCGACCGGCCCCTGCGCCGTCACTTGTTCGACGAGACCGAGGTGCCGCCGAAGATACCGCCACGCTGGCTGACGGTGATGCCGGCCGGGCCCAGGATGATGATGAACAGCACCGGCAGGAAGAACAGGATCATCGGGACCGTCAGCTTCGGCGGCAGCGCGGCCGCCTTCTTCTCGGCCGCCGTCATGCGCATGTCACGGCTCTCGTTGGCGAGGACACGCAGCGCCTGCGCCACGGGCGTGCCGTAGCGTTCGGCCTGAGTGAGCGCCTGCGAGACACTCTTGACCGATTCCAGCCCCGTGCGCGTGGCCAGGTTTTCATAAGCCTGCTTGCGCTCCTGCAGGAAGGACAGTTCGGCGTTGGTGAGCACGAATTCTTCCGCCAGTTCGACCGATTGCGAGCCGATCTCATCCGCGACCTTGCGGAAAGCCGCCTCGACGGACATGCCCGATTCCACGCAGATCAGCATGAGATCCAGCGCGTCCGGCCAGGCAAGCTGGATCGACGCCTTGCGCTTGCTGGCGCGGTTGGAAACGTAGACGATCGGGGCATAGAAACCCGCATAGGCCGCCAGGACGCAGACGAAGAACTTGACGAATGTCGGCTTGTCGGCAAGGCCGCCGAGAAGAAAGATATAGGCAAGCGCGAGCGCCAAACCGGCGAACGGCAGGACCAGTCGGAAGAAAAGAAACTTCGTTACCGGGTTCTGGCCGCGAAAGCCGGCTACCTTGAGCTTGTCCAGCGTCTTCTGGTCGACGAGAGCCCTGCGCAGGTCGAGCTTGTCGACGATATTGCGCATGCCGATCGACTGTTCTTCGCGCAAGCCTCCCTTGCGGCGGCGGTCGGCTTCCGCTTGCAAACGCGCGCGCTGCTTCGCGCGCAGTTCCTCGCGCTCGAGTGCGACTGTCTTCATACGTGCCTTGAGCGGATTGCCGCCGAAGGCCGGAAGCGCGGTGAATGCCGTAGCGAAAACCGCGATGCCTACGAGCAGAGCGATCAGGAATGACGGATCCGAAAGCGATTTGGCTACCTGGTCGACCATGGCTAGGTTCTACACCTCGAAATTCATCATCTTCTTCATGGTGAAGATGCCCATCGACATCCAAACCGCCGCGATGCCCAGCAGCAGATGACCGGTGCTCGTGGTGAAAAGCGGCATGATGTAGGAAGGGCTCGAAATGTAGACCAGCCCGGCGACGATGATCGGGAGCGCGCCGATGATTGCGGCTGAAGCTTTTGCCTCCATCGCCAGCGCCTGGATCTTCGCCTTCATCTTCTTGCGGTCGCGCAGGACGCGCGAAAGGTTGCCGAGCGCCTCGGAGAGATTGCCGCCGGCCTGGCTCTGTATCTGGATGACGATGCCGAAGAAACTCGCTTCCGGGCAGGGCATGGTCTCCGACATGCGCATCGCCGCGTCGGGGATGGACAAGCCCATCTGCTGGGATTCGACGATGCGGCGGAATTCGGCCCGCACCGGCTCCCGCGACTCGCTCGCGATCAGGCGTACGGCGTCGTTCAAGGGCAGGCCGGATTTGACAGCGCGGACGATGACGTCGAGGGCGTTCGGAAATTCGTTGAGGAAGGCCTTTATCCGGCGCTTACGGATAAACATCACCAGCCATCTCGGGATGCCGAAGGCTCCGGCGAGCAGCGCGCCGGGAACGACGTAGAGCGGGGCGCCGACCAGGAACACAATCGTCGAGAGGAAGAGGCCGCAAAGCGCGGAGTACAGGTAGAACCGCTCCATGGAGAGATGCAGGCCGGCCTGACGTATCTGCACCTTCAGGGGCGGTTTCTTGACGCTCCGGTCCTTCACCTTCTGCTTCTCGTCCAGTTCCTTCAGCGATTCCTGGATCGACTTGCGGCGCTTGGCGACTTCGGCCAGGCGGTCGCGAGAAGCCTTCACGCTAAGGCGGTCGGTGTCGGCGCTTTTCACCGTCCGGAGACGCTTTTCCGCCTTCTGTTCGTTCGAGATGCGCGTGAACAGGAAGGCATAGGCGACGGCGCCCGCGCTGCTCCCGGCAAGGAGCACGAAGAGAAGGACGGTGCCGTCGATACCGAACATTTCCTACTTGCCCAACTTCTCAAAAGCGGTCACTCGGCCCGCTTTTCCATGGCCTCGAGAGCGCCGGCCAGACGCTGCTCCTCGTTGTAGTAGCGCGCCCTCTCCCAGAAATGCGGCCGGCCGATGCCGGTCGAAACATGCTCGCCGATCAACCTGCCCGAGGAGTCCTCGCCCTTGATGTTGTAGACGACGATGTCCTGGGTGATGACGACGTCCCCTTCCATGCCGACCACCTCGGTGATGTGCGTGATGCGGCGGGAGCCGTCGCGAAGACGGGCGGCCTGGATGATGACGTCGATCGAGCCGGTGATGATCTCGCGCACCGTCTTCGGCGGCAGCGAATAGCCGCCCATGGCGATCATCGATTCCATACGGTTCAGGCATTCGCGCGGAGAGTTCGAGTGGATGGTGCCCATCGAACCGTCGTGGCCAGTGTTCATCGCCTGCAGGAGATCGAATACCTCGGGTCCGCGTACCTCGCCCACGATGATCCGTTCCGGACGCATACGCAGGCAGTTCTTGACGAGATCGCGCATCGTCACCTCACCCTCCCCTTCGAGGTTCGGCGGACGCGTTTCGAGGCGCACGGTATGCGGCTGCTGGAGCTGCAGTTCGGCGGAGTCCTCGCAGGTGATGATGCGCTCGTCGCGATCGATATAGTTGGTCAGGCAGTTGAGGAGCGTCGTCTTGCCCGATCCGGTGCCGCCCGAGATAACGACATTGCAGCGCACGCGCCCGATGATCTTGAGGATCTCCGCGCCGGGTGGCGAAATAGCGCCGAACTTGACGAGCTGGTCGAGCGTCAGCTTGTCCTTCTTGAACTTGCGGATGGTGAGCGCGGTCCCGTCGATGGAAAGCGGCGGGGCGATGACGTTGACGCGGCTGCCGTCCGGCAGGCGGGCGTCGCAGATCGGGCTCGATTCGTCTACGCGGCGTCCGACCTGGCTGACGATGCGCTGACAGACGTTGAGGAGCTGCTGATTGTCGCGGAACCGGATACCGGTCTGCTCGACCTTGCCGTTGACCTCGATATAGACCTGCTTGGCGCCGTTGACCATGATGTCGGCGATGTCGTCGCGCGCGAGCAGCGGCTCGAGGGGGCCGTAGCCGAGCACGTCGTTGCAGATATCCTCGAGCAGTTCCTCCTGCTCGGAGATCGACATCGCGAAATTCTTGATCGCGATGATGTCGTTGACGATGTCGCGGATTTCCTCGCGTGCGCTGTCTGGATCGAGCTTGGCAAGCTGCGAGAGATCGATCGTGTCGATGAGCGCGGAGAAGACCTGGCTCTTCGTGTCGTAATAGGATTCGCTGCGTTCGCGCGCCATCGGGCGGGATGCAGGAGCGGAAGGCGCCTGCTGCGGCACTCTGGGCGCTGCCGGCGCGACCGCGGCTCGCGGCTCGCTTTGACGCGGCTCGGGCGGACGCGGCGCGGCGACGGCCACGTCGCCGGACAGAGACGTCGGATGGATATCCGGCACGCCTCTGTCTCCTGGGTTGTTGCCTCGCTTACCAAACATGACGGCTGAACCAGTCCAATCGAGCAGACACTATTTCTTCGCCTTGAGCGCCTTCATCCGGCCGAGAAGATTTCCCAGGCCGGGCTTCTTCTTCGCCTTCACTTCGCTTCGTCCGGTCAGGACGTGGGCCATCTCTACCATCGAGTTAACGATCGCATGCTTAGCATCCATCTCGCCGAGCATGCGGCCGTTATTGGCGGCGTTGCCGAAAAGTTGTGGGTCGAAGGGGATGACCGCGAGTGGGGTCAACTCCAACGGTTCCGCGAATTCCTTGGCGGATATCTCGGGGCGTTTGGGAACGCCGACCTGGTTGACGATGAGATGTGGCGGAGCGTCGTTCGGACGCAGCTTCCTCAGCGTGTCGATCAAATTCTTGGCGTTGCGGAGATTGGCAAGTTCCGGCGTGGCGGTGATCACGATCTCGTCGGCCTGGGAGAGCGTCGTGCGTGTCCAGCCGTTCCAGACATGCGGAATGTCGAGAACAAGCTGCGGCGCGCTGCGCTGCGCGATCTCGATGAGCTGGGAGAACGCGTCGCCGTCGAAATCGTACACGCGCTCAAGAGTGGAGGGCGCGGCAAGCAGCGACAGGTGCTCGGCGCATTGGGCGAGCAGCCGGTCGAGATAGACCTCGTCGATGCGCTCCGGCGAGAATACGGCCTCGGCAATACCCTGCGCCGGATCCTGGTCGAAGTTGATATTCGCCGTTCCGAAGGCGAGGTCCATATCGGCGACCACGACCTCGGTACTGAAAAGGGTAGACATGCTCCAGGCGACGTTATGCGCGATGGTCGAGGAGCCGACGCCGCCCTTGGCCCCGATAAAGGCGATGGAGCGGCCCATGGGATCGGCTTCCGGATCGATGAATATCGCCGATATGACCGCGACGATATCGGCCATCGAAACCGGAGCTACGACATATTCGGAGATGCCGGAGCGGATCAGTTCGCGGTAGAGCCATACGTCGTTGTAGTGGCCGATGATGACGACCTTGGAACTCGGATCGCATACTTCCGAAAGCTGCCGGAGCGATGCGAGCAGTTCCTTGGGCTCGCGACGTGATTCCAGAAGGATGAGGTTAGGCGTCGGCGCCGAGCGGTAGAATTCGATCGCCGTTTCGATGCCGCCCATATGCACCTTGAGATGGGCCTTGGCCATGCGCCGGTCCTCGCCGGCGCGTTCGATCGGACCGGAGACGCCTTCCGTTTCGCAAAAAGCCTGGATCGAGATGCGCGGAACGGGTCGCAAGGCGTTCATCGCCGCGACATCCTGCTGCTGGGTCTCCTCGCGGTCGGGAGCGGATTCGTATGCGAGATTGCTCATGGACGTGCTCTCTTGATGCTCCGGCGCAGGCTGGACAAGTCAGTATTCCACTTCGGAATTGCCCAGGAATTCACCCGAGATGCCCCTGCCGCGATAGACGTTGATAACGTTGTTGCGGTTCGCAGCGTCGATATCACCCATCTTGCGCGGCCCGATCAGGTCGTTTGGATTGGCCACCTGCGCGGCCAGGTTGCGCTGATAGGAGCAGCCGAAATCGGCGTAGTGCTTGTTTTCCGAGTTCTTCATGAGGTCTTCGGGCCACCGGCCGCACGGGCCGGCGGAGGCAACGACCTTCGAATAGGAGACACGGATCGGCGGCTGCGAATCCGGTGCGTTCACACGGTAGGAAAGGATGGTGATGCGGCCGCGCGGTACGCCCGCGCTCCTCGCCACCTCCGCCAGGCCGGCGGCGGCTCTCCGCGCCGCGGCCTCGTTCGCGGAGCCTTCCGGAAGAAGGATCTGCACGACGGATGCCGCGCTGCGGTCATAAGAACCCAGGAAGCCTTGAAGCTGCTCGCGCTGCGAGCGTGTCATCCCGCGATCCGCCGCGCCGACGGGAATGTCGGTCACCTGCTCCTTTTCCGAGATGACGATAGGGTGGCTCGTGCGGTAGTCGTCGGGGATCGCGCCGACGATGACGTGGTCGCGCCCGACACAGCCGGCAAGGAGCGAAAGGCCGAAAACGGCAGCCATCGGATAGAGGCCAAGCCGGATGCGCGCGCCGGAGCGGCGCTTGTCCCGGCCGAGGCTGTTCTTCATTCTGGCGTCGGACATGTCCGTGGTCCCCGATTACTTGTAAATGTAGCCGACGACGCCGTGGTAACGGCCGTCCGGCAAGCTCGTGCGCATGGTGCCGTAGACGCGGTTGACGCGACCGAGGAACATGCCGGCACCATCGCTCGGCGGATTGAAATTGTCGTCCGGCTTGGAGAGCTGGTTGCGCGCGACAGGCCGCACCAGATAGGGCGTGATGATGATGACCAGCTCGCTCTCGTTGCGGACGAAGTCGCGGCTGCGGAAGAAGGTACCGAGCACGGGTATCTTGGAAAGCCCGGGCAGGCCGTTCATCGCCTGGCGAACGTCGTCCTGGACCAGCCCGGCGATCATCATCGAGCCGCCGGAGGGAAGTTCCACGGTCGTATCGGCCAGACGCTTGCGGATGGAGATGATGTTGGTCCCGGGCGCCGAGCCCGCCTGATTCGGCTGAATTGAAACCGATCCCTCGGTCGTCGGTTCGGAAACGGAGGTGCGTACTTTCAGGCTGATGCGCCCGGCGGAGAGCACCACCGGCTGGAATTCCAGCCCGATGCCGTATTCGACCTTGCTGATCCCATAGGTCAGCTTGCCCGTCCGGTTGTCGGAGGAAACGTTGGAATCAGCGCTTGTGATGATGTTGTACTCGCCGCCCACCCTGAAGGTGGCTTTCTCGCCCGACACGGCGGTCAATGTCGGCTCGGCCAACGTCTTCATGACACCGGTCTGCTCCATCGCATTCAGATAGGAGCTGATCGGCGAGGAGGTCGAATTATTCCCGAGCATCAGTCCGGAACCCGAGAGCGTCTTGCCAAGGCCGGTGAAAGTGTCGCTGATGGCGCCCCAGGAAATCCCGTTGGAACTTCCGGCGGCAAAAAGATTCATGCCGAGCTGCTTCATGACGTTACGGCTGACCTCCGCCACCGTCACCTTCAGGCTCACCTGATCCTCTCCGATGATCTGCAGGAGGTTGATGATGGCGCTCTTCTGCCTGGTCTGGTCGGGGTTGTTGATGTCCACGCCGCCGACAGCCGCGCCACCCGCGGCGGTCTGTGCATACTGGCCGGTCGTCGCCTCGCCGCCGGTCACGAAGGCAGTGGCGAGTTGCACCGCGCGCGTCGCGTCGAGAGGTGTCTCAACCGTGCCCGAGAGGACGACGTTGTCGTTTACGAGCTCGACCTTGATATCGGAATCGGGGATGTACTTGCTGAGATACCCTTCCAGACCCGACACATCGCGTTCGATGGTCAGATCCAGCGCGGCGATCTGCTGGCCGTTGGCGCCGAAGACGAAGACGTTGGTCTGGCCGACCTGCTTGCCGAACAGGTAGATGCGGCGCGAGGTCCGGGTGACGGCGTCGGCAACGCTCGGATTGGCGACGAGAATGTCGTAGGCGTCCTGCGGCAGGTCGATGACGATCGACTTGTTCAGTCCGAGCTTGATACGCTGGCCGGCGGAGGAGGAAGCGATGCGCGTATGGCTACTCCCCCCATCCATGTCGGCCGCAATCGCGGGAGGCACGGCCGCCGAAGCCAGCAGGAACAGCGACGCCGTGCAGGCGGCAAGGGCCTCGAGCTTTTTCCGGGACAGGCCGGAACCGTTCATTCGATGCGCCGTCATGATCGGCAGGTCCCTCTTTCGCGTCATTTCTGTGCCGTCACTTCCGAGACTTCGCCCGATTTGATGAGGCGGACCGTTCCGCGATGCCCCACCCCGGAGACCAGGTAGTCGGCCTCCGCCGTCGGCTTCTGCTGCGTGTCAGCCACCGAACGCAGCGCCAGCGTCAGCCTGTCGGCCATCTGGGCGGCCACGGTAACGATCTCCGCCTGCAGCGGAGTGAGTTCCAGCGTGGCGGTCGCGCCGACCTTGGTCTTCTTGCCTTCCTCGTCCTGCTGGATCGTCTGGTCGATCGCCAGCACACGGATATTCTTCAGGATGGTATCGGTGATGAAGCCGTTTGCCCCGACATTGGGGGTCTGCGAGCGCCGGGTCATGATGACGTCGACGTGATCGTTCGGCAGGATGAAGCCGCCCGCCGATGTTTCCGCCGAGATCTGGACAGCCACGGCGCGCATGCCGGAAGGCAGGATGGACGACATCAGGCTCTTGCCTTCGCCTACCAGCTTGGAGCGGCGGACGGGCTCGCCCTTATACATGGCGATGCGTGCGACCTCGCCCCGCAGCTTGGTTATCGCATCAGGATTCTGCGCCTTGGTGATGTAGTTGTCGCCGATGGAATCGCTCGGCCATTCCTGCCAGCGCATCTGGCTGTCGAGCACGCCGCCGACGGGAACGTCCTCGTTCAGGACGAGCACCTGCGAAAGCTCGATCGCGGGCTTCTGCGGAGTGGAGACGATGATCGGAGCCTTCTGCGCCGTCATATGTTTGGCAACGTAGCCGGCGCCGCCGGCCGCCGCCACCGCGACCCCCAGAATCACAAGTCTGGATGCTGCCATGTTCCCAACCTCGCCCCGGCATAAATCACCTAGCCGTGCCGGACATTGCGGCGGGAATGGTCAAATTAAGGTTAATGACGGGCTTACAATCGTGATTAATTAAAAGTTTAAGGAAGGCGGAGTGGGCATTTGGCAATAGGCAGCAAGCAATCGGATTTCTATTGCCGAATGCGAACTCATCTTACTGCCCTACCGCCCTCTCCAGCGCCCATTGCATCAACGGCGAATCCGAAAAGGCCAACAGGCCGCCCAGGCCCAGCGCGATACCGTAGGGAACGCCCTTCCGGTCGTCGGCGAACTGCCGGAGAAACAGGTTGCGGCCGAAAAATGTGTGAAGCGCCGAGCTCCGGTAGGTCAGGATCAGAATGGTAAGCACCCCGCCCAATACGGAGGCATAAACCAGATACGCCACGAGCGGCATGCCGAGCCCCATCCAGACGGATGTCGCGGCGAGAAGCTTGGCGTCGCCGCCGCCCATGCCGCCGACGGCGAAAAGGGTGAAGGTGACGGCGAGTACGGCGGCGCCTGCCGCCAGATGCAGGCCGTAGGCGCTCCAGCTCATTCCGGTCAAAGGCGCGACGATGGCGAACGTCGCCACGAGAACGATCGAGACACGATTGGCGATCGTCATCGACAGCATGTCGGACACCGCCGCAAAGACCATGCAGAAGGGAAAAACCACGAAAATCGCCGCTTCGAGCATGTGCCTATCCTACCCGTTCGCGCATACACTAGCCGAGTGGGCGTTGAGAAAAAGGAAATACGCGGATCGAATCTGAATGTGACTATAACAAGCAGAAAGGCCGCCCCATCGGGAGCGGCCTCTGCAAGCTTCTGAACAACGGCAGTTCTTACTGGGCCGTGACGTGGTTATCCATCGTGGTGGCGATGTTGTTGAAGGCCGTGCTCAGCGCGTTGCCGAGCTTGGTGGCGCCGGCGATGATCGCAAGCGCGATGAGGGCAGCGATCAGGCCATATTCGATGGCGGTCGCGCCGGATTCGTCCTTGGCGAAACGTGCAAGAATCTTGGACATGCTAGAGCTCCTTACTCCACTTGTTTACAGCACTTCCGTCAACGATTCTTTGTCGTGTTGATCGGATGGCCGCACTCTACTTTCGAGCCCTTGCGAACGGCTTAACAAACAGCCTTACCGAAACCTTTCCGTTCTGCGCTTCGCTCCGTGGTTAATCGGAAACTAAAAGGAATACATAAAATTGTACTCATTCCTCTACAAAGGGGCTGTAAAAATTCCAGCCTATATAAAGAAGAGTGGGCCGCACGTGGCTTAACCGATGGTTCACCAATATCGTTCATTTTCATCCTGAACTTCCAGAACTCCGGAGTATGGCGCATGGCGCGGGTCAAGGGGCATTCAATCGCCAAAATCGCCGGCATGATCATGATGGTCACCGGCGCGGGGCTGTTTTCGGCCACCGCCTTCGCCGACACCGGCATTGGCGTCACCATGAATGAGGCCAAGATCGTCAAGCTGGCACGCCCGGCCGATACGATCATCATCGGCAATCCGTCCATCGCCGACGCTTCCGTCCAGGACTCCAGGACGATCGTGCTGACCGGCAAGGGGTTCGGCACGACCAACCTGGTGATCCTCGACACGAGCGGCAGCCCGATCATCGACGAGCAGGTCACGGTTTCGCGCGACGACACCAATTCGGTGCGCATCTACCGGCGATCGGAGGTTCAGACGCTGTCCTGCACGCCCTATTGCGAAGGCGCCTACAAGAACGACGCCGAGAAGACCTCGGAACATGAAATGAACGCTTCGCAATAGAGGGTACGGCCTCTACCCCGTGCGCCACGGCACGGTTAGCGCGCGGTAAATTTGCGCGCTTTTATTTTAGCTGCCTTCAAAACGGGAACTCAATCGCTCTTCGCTATCCTGCGCCAAGGTCAGGAACCTATTCATCGTCAGCCAGGCGACAGGAACCGCGAAGATGGACCACAGGAACGAAAGCCGCGCGTGCCGCCCGGAGACGAAGCCGGCTCATCCTTCGCTGCTTGCGCGTTTCATCGGCAACCGCAAGGGCGCGACCGCGATCGAATTCACGATACTGGCCATTCCCTTCGCGCTCCTCGTTTTCGCTATCCTGGAAAGCTGCATCTCGTTTGCGGGTCAGGAATTGCTGGCGAATGCGACCGACGATGTCGCCAGGCAGGTGCGCACGGGGCAACTGACGGCCGCAAATCTCGATAACAACACGCTCAAACAAGCGCTCTGCGGGAAGCTGTCGATCCTGACGGGCCAGGACTGTGGCCAATACATCCATTTCGACCTCGAACATTACGATAGCTTCGCCGCTGCCGCCGCCGTGCAGACCATGATGAGCAATGGCGCTCTCGTCACCACGGATTTCGGCGTCAACCCGGGAGGACCGCTGACCATCAACATGCTGCGTGTCTATTACGAATGGCCGACAATGACGGATTTCATGACGAAGCTGATGTCGAACCTGAGCAATGGCCGGACGCTGCTTTTCGCGACCGCGACCTGGCAGAACGAGCCATTCTGACGAATTCGGGATTGGGGCGGGAAATGTCGAGTTTCAACGGAAAGTGCACTTTCATGCGATCGTTCTGCGCCACGGCAAGAAAGCTGGCGCGCAGCCGGCAGGGCGTGGCGGCGGTCGAATTCGCTTTCATCGCGCCGGTCCTGCTCGCTCTTTATTTCGTCACGTTGGAGGTTTCGCACGCAATCGAGACGAACAAGAAAGTAGGCCGCGCCGCGAGCATGATCGCCGATCTTGTCACCCAGCAGCCGTGCGTCACGTCCGATTCACTGGATGCCATCATGCAGATCGGCAAAGCGACATTGCAGCCCTACGACCGTAGCCAGCTTGCCGTCCACGTGACCGGCATCCAGATTTCGGACGAAGATACGCCGAAGGCGACCGTGGCTTGGTCGCGCATGATGGCCGTTACGGGAGCGACCGGCCCCGACCCTGACGAGAAGGAAGACGACCCGACCACCGTTCCCACCGAACTGAAAATTCGCAACACCTTCCTTGTGCGCGTCCAGACCACGCTTGATTACCGCCCGATCATCGCCTGGAGCGCCGACGCCAAGCCTACCCTCGGCCTGATGGCCGCTTTCGACAACATCGATATGTCGGAGCAGTATTACCTTCGCCCGCGCATGAGCAATTCCATCGCCTACAACAGTTGCACGTCGTAGCGACCCTTCGGCGAATTGCCAAGCCGCACTCGCGGTCCTATCTCTGCCGCCAGACGTGCTTGCAGATGGTGGGAAAATAATGGCGCGCGCATTCCTCTTCGTTCTGGACTCCTTCGGTATCGGGGGCGCACCGGATGCCGGCTCCTTCGGCGACCAAGGCTCGGATACGTTCGGACATATCGTATCGGCCTGCGCTCGTGGCGACGGCGACCGCCAAGACCTGCGTAACGGCCCGCTGAAACTGCCGAACATGGAGGCACTGGGTCTCGGCAAGGCCGCGCTTCTTGCCGGTGGCAAGAGCGCGCTGCCCGCAAACGGCGATCGACCGGTGCGCGGTTTCCATGGTTCGGCAAAGGAGGTGTCGAAAGGCAAGGACACACCTTCGGGACATTGGGAGATCGCTGGCGTCCCGGTCTCCTTCGACTGGGGCTATTTCCCGGAGACGGTTCCAACCTTCCCTCCCGCGCTCACCGACGCGATCGTCCGCGAAGCCGGCCTGCCCGGCATCCTCGGAAACTGCCACGCGTCGGGAACGGAGATCATCGCCCGGCTCGGCGAGGAGCATATCCGTACCGGAAAGCCGATTTGCTACACTTCGGCCGATTCCGTATTCCAGATCGCGGCGCACGAGACGCATTTCGGGCTGGAACGGCTCTACGATCTCTGCGACATCGTCCGGCGACTTGTCGATCCGCTCAATATCGGCCGGGTCATTGCGCGGCCGTTCGTCGGGGAGACGAAGGAAACATTCGAGCGCACCGCCAACCGGCGCGACTACGCCGTACCACCGCCCGAGCCGACGCTGCTCGACCGCCTAACCGACGCGGGCAGGCAGGTCATCGGCGTCGGCAAGATCGGCGACATCTTCGCGCATCGTGGCGTGGGGGAAGTACGCAAAGGTGCCGGCAACATGGCGCTTTTCGACGCCGCGCTCGGCGCGATGGATGATGCAAAGCCGGGCGATCTCGTCTTTGCCAACTTCGTCGATTTCGACTCGCTCTACGGTCATCGCAGGGACATCCCCGGTTATGCCGCCGCGCTCGAGGCGTTCGACCGGCGACTGCCAGAGGCGCTGGCGCGGCTGAAGGACGGCGACCTTCTCATCCTTACCGCAGACCACGGCTGCGATCCGTCATGGAAAGGCACGGACCACACGCGCGAGCAGGTACCCGTCATCGGGACCGGACCGGGACTTGGCCACGGCTCCATCGGTTCGCGCCCGACCTATGCCGATATCGGCGAGACGGTGGCCGAGCATCTCGGCATTCCGGCCGGCCCCCACGGCACATCCTTCCACCGTACCCTGACCGGCAATGCCTGAACTTCCAGAGGTCGAAACGGTCCGCCGGGGCCTCGAGCCGGTCATGGAGAACGCTACGATCAGGGCCGTCCATATCGGCCGGCCGGATCTGCGCTTTCCCTTTCCCCAGCACTTCGCGGAGCGGCTTGCCGGACGGCGGATCGCCGGGCTCGGACGACGGGCCAAATATCTGATCGTCCAGCTCGACAACGGGCTGGCGCTCATCGCCCATATGGGCATGTCCGGCTCCTTCCGGATAGAGGCTGTCGGCGGCGCGCATACGCCAGGTGAATTCCACTATCCGCGCTCGAAGGATGAAGCCCACGACCACGTCCGCTTCGATCTTGAAGACAGCAAGGGCGGAAGGGCGAACGTCGTATTCAACGATCCCAGGCGCTTCGGCTTCATGCTGTTCGCAGAGCCGGGGGCGCTTGCTGCCCATCCGCTTCTCGCGGGGCTGGGCGCCGAGCCGACCGGAAACACGCTCGACGGAAAGCTTTTGTCGGACCTTCTCCGTGGCCGGAAGGCGCCGCTCAAGGCGGCGCTGATGGACCAGCGTATCGTCGCTGGCCTCGGCAACATCTACGTCTGCGAGGCGCTCTGGCGCGCCGGGCTTTCGCCGCGTCGCGCCGCCGGCTCGATCGCGGGTGAGGCGGGGAAATCGACGCAAAGAACCGATCGGCTCGCCGGGGCCATCCGGGCGGTCATCGCCGACGCCATCGCCGCCGGCGGCTCTTCGCTGAAGGATTATGTGCGCGCCGACGGGTCGCTCGGCTATTTCCAGCATTCCTTCGACGTCTACGGCCGCGAGGGTGAGCTCTGTCACCGGGATGGCTGCGCCGGCACGGTCGGGCGTATCGTCCAGTCCGGCCGCTCGACCTTCTATTGCCCGGCCTGCCAACATTAGCTAATCGCTTCTCAAATTCGGCAGCGAAGGAGGATCGGCATGGCCTATGAAACGATATTGACCGAAACGCGCGGCAGGGCCGGTCTCATAACGCTGAACCGGCCGAAGGCGCTCAATGCGCTCAATTCCACGGTCCTCGCCGAAATGCTTTCGGCGCTGAACGCATTCGAGACGGATACGGGTATCGGCGCCATCGTCATCACAGGGTCGGAGAAGGCGTTCGCCGCCGGCGCCGACATCAAGGAAATGCAGCCGAAAGCCTTCGCCGATGCCTATATGGAAGACTTCTTCGCCGGCTGGGAAGGGCTGACGCGCATTCGCAAGCCGGTCATCGCGGCTGTCGCGGGATATGCGCTTGGCGGCGGCTGCGAACTGGCCATGATGTGCGACTTCATCCTTGCCGCCGACAACGCCAAATTCGGCCAGCCCGAGATAACGCTTGGCGTCATGCCGGGAATGGGGGGATCGCAACGGCTGACGCGCTTCGTCGGCAAGTCGAAGGCTATGGATATGTGCCTGACCGGGCGAATGATGGATGCCGAGGAGGCGGAACGTTCAGGCCTCGTCTCGCGTGTCGTCCCGGTTGCCGATCTCGTCGAGGAAGCGGTCAAGGCGGCGCAGAAGATCGCCGGCTTCTCGCTCCCTTCGGTCATGATGTGCAAAGAGACGGTCAATCGCGCCTATGAGACGACGCTTGCGGAAGGGCTGAGATTCGAACGTCGCGTCTTCCATTCCATGTTCGCGCTCGCCGACCAGAAGGAGGGCATGGCGGCTTTCGTGGAAAAACGGAAGCCCGATTTCAGGCATCGCTGATCCTGCGCCGTGGCGCCCGAATTTACCGCCTGAATCTCCGCCCGAAACCCGTTGACGCGGCTGGATCGCTGCTCTATAAGCCGCGCCAGATGAGGCGGCCGTTGGCCGCCCTCGTGTTTTTGTGCGCCTGACGACCTCAACACAGCATCGGCCGGCGCTTTAACGGACAAGAGAGGCATCCCATGGCCAATACGGCGTCGGCCAAGAAGGCGGCTCGCAAGATCGAACGCCGCACCGAGATCAACAAGGTTCGCCGCTCGCGCGTGCGCAGCTATGTGCGCAAGGTCGAAGAGGCTATCGCGTCGGGCGACAAGGAAGCGGCGCAGGCCGCACTGGTGGCCGCGCAGCCCGAACTGATGCGCGCGGCGACGAAGGGCATCCTGCACGAGAACACGGCATCGCGCAAAGTGTCGCGGCTCAATCGCCGCGTGAAGGCGCTCTCGGCCTGATCCTACTCCCCTTCAGTTTCCCGAAGCCCGGCTTGAGCCGGGCTTTTTTATTTGCCGTCAAAGGGTTGTGTCGCTGTCTTTTCGAATGGGTTTCGATAGGCTGGTCTTTTGCTGGCTATCGCTGCGCCGTCACGGGAAAGACACGATTCGGCTATGCGCGGCAGCATTCGGACCGCGCATAAAAAAACGTTTGATATCAACATAATGGCGATGGTTGTAAAGACGGTCCGTGGAAGGCGGATGACCTTCCGCTGTCACGGCAATGTCAAGATTTTTTTTCAGATTTTTTTCGCAAAATTTCTCAAGCGGGGATGACTTCTGAAAAGAGTTTGATTCCAAACGGCTTACGTAGAGTCCGCTTGTTGCGGAGCCTTCGAATCCAACTCCTTGCCGCGACGATTATTTAAGAAATCGTTATTGGCGGCTTGCCCTCGCCACACCGATTTTTGTAGTGTCTGCCCGTCGAAAGGGACGGTCGTTGGCCTAACCAATCAACCGGACCAGTCAAGCGAAAACTGGCGAGGGTTTGCGGCACGGAGCGATTCCGGGCGCGGTCTGGCTTTGTCTTTCGACAGGAGTGGGTGCGTCCGAGATGTTTGTGTTCACGGCTCCGGTCATTCGCCCGGAAAATGATGGCGATTGCCTGTTGCGGATCAGGCGGGATCGCTGTCCCGAGGATGGTGATCTGGAAGAAAGGAGGCAATCGGGGAAAGGCAACTGACTGACGGTTCAGGACCGGAACGATACGAGGATTTTACTGGCTACAACCAGGCCGCATTGAGCGATGGCGTCGGCGGGACGTCTGTGATGCGGCAAAGAATAGACGAGGGATTGTCATGCAAAGCGGCATCGAAGGGTCGGACCAACACGGTTCGTCCTTTCAAACGAGTGCGGTAGAGGGGAGC